>CAIYQV010000443.1 GCA_903928365.1 uncultured Flavobacteriia bacterium | reverse complement strand
CGGAATGGTTTGTCCGAAAACCGACTTGACGGGCACGTACATGAGTTCACCCTTCAACTGAAAAGCCGGGTCAAGGTGATCGCGCATGAACACAAAGTCGTAGTTCTGATAAACTACTTCATCCTGGACAAAATAGCGGTTTTTGGTAGTGGTATTTTGAACGATTTCTGAAATATCTTCGTTGTCTGATCCATTTTTCTCTTCCGTCAGAACCTTTCTTCCAACTTCATCTTCAAGGGAGATCAAATGTGCATCCTTGAGGCGAGAAAGTTCGTTTTGACGGTCCTGATAAAATTCCTTCAATTGCTCCACCAGCGCTTGCGCCTCTTCAACCGTAAGGTTCTCTATTTTTTGTTTCTTATCATCCGGAAGGTATTTTCTTGATAATTCGAATTTCAAGGTATTCACTATCGTATCGGACGCATTTGTCCCCGACTGGTTCGTCAGAAGATCTTCCAAATAAGGCAACAAGTAGGATGTTCGGTAATTGTATTCACTGATCAGTTGTTCATATTCGTATATGCGGCTTTCATAGGTATTTGATGTGAATTGTTTAACCATTGCTGCTTCATAGGCCCAATTAGAAACCATTCCTTTGGAAATCACAGGCACGGTATTTCCTCCTCCTACTGACGGATTCAGGTTTTCAAACTTGAACATGGCTCCTCCCAAAATCATTTGAGGAATTACAATCAACGGAATGATCACATAGATCGTGACAATGCTTTTAAAACTGGAAGAAAGTAGGAGTCCCAGCACATTTCCGAAAACAAAAACAGAGAAGATCAGGATCCAGTAATAAACAAAGTTATCCGTTAATCCTATAATGCTGTTACCCACTGCACACAGCAAGAATGATTGTAACAAAGACAAGATCATGAGGTACGTCAACTTAGATTTGAGGTAACTCACTCTTGAGAGACGCAGAAATTTCTCTCGTTTAATAATCTTCTGATCTTTAAATATTTCTTCGGCGCTAATAGAAAGTCCGACGAACAAGGCAACAATTACGAGCATGAAAATATATGCCGGGATATTTTGATTGGAAGCAAAGGTGTAGCTTTTACCACCGTTGGATGAACTTCGAATGATAAAACTTAATAAGGCCGCCAGGACAGGTGCTTCGAGCAACGCGATCAACACATATTGCTTGTCTCTCAAGCGAGACAACAAATCTCTTTTGAAGAAAATACCAAACTGTCGAATTCTTCCAGGTATTCTGACACTGCTTAATTTCTCCTGAGATTTCGAATGATCGAATTTAGGTGCAGGTATCTTATCACGGTAAAATTCATTCCATTGTTCCGGACTGATCTTCCTAGTTTGAGTGTAATTTCCAAAATCGTCAATCGCTTTATCTTCAAGCGTATCAAATATTTGCTCTGGATTGACATTACCACAAGTTCCACACTCACCTATCTCTTGATTGATCTGATGTGTCAATGTCTTAAAATAGATGACCGCTTCAATCGGATTACCATAATATACGGGATATCCACCGACATCCAGAATGAACATCTTATCGAACAATTTGTAGATCTCGCTCGAAGGTTGATGGATCACCACAAAAATGAGCTTACCTGTCTGTGCCAGTTGCTTCAACAGGTTCATGACATTCTCCGAATCCTTGGATGAAAGACCGGAAGTGGGTTCGTCTACAAATAAAACCAATGGTTCACGCAAAAGTTCCAAAGCAATATTCAGACGTTTTCGCTGACCACCAGAAATCTTTTTATTCAATGGGGAACCGACCTGAATATCCTTAATATCAAACAAACCAAGATCACGAAGTACCTTTTCTACACGGCTTTCTATTTCCTCTTTTTGCCATGATGCATTGATCAGTTTCGCATTGAAATAAAGGTTCTGATATACTGTCAACTCCTCCATCAGCAGATCATCCTGAGGAATAAAACCGATGTTTGCTTTACTTTCAGGCGAAGATACCGGAAACCCATTCAAAGTCACCTTTACCTGATCTGTTGGATCAATTCCCGATAGTACGTTCAGTAAAGTTGTCTTACCTGCACCAGAACCTCCCATAATTCCGACTAAGGTGCCGGATTCCTCTACCATCTCGATACCTTTCAAGGCTACCTTACCATTTGGAAAAGTATAGGATTCAATGGAAGCCTGAAATACAAATTGCTCCACCTTATCTCTTCTGCGAAGATCACTGAGTACCTCACTGTAAAAGACGGAAGCTTTTGGTGTTCGAATGGTGGCTCCATCGCTCACGACATAGGTTTTACCCTCCTTGATCTGTAAACCATTGAGATTTACAATCGATTCATTGCGAAAACGGAAAAGGAGGATACCAGCCGATTCAACCCAGCAAAAATATAGCAAGCCTTGTAAGCCGTCTTTTTGAATACAATCCTCACTTGCTTCGCTGTAAACCGAACGATCTAAATACCGTTGCAAAGATTCATTCGAAAGTACGGACTGGTTATCCCTCGCAGCTGAGAATGCGTGAATGGCCTTAAACTCTTCCTGATCGATCTTGAAAACATCACCAATAGTCTTCAAAAGTTCCAATCGCAACTGAGAGATTTCATCAGTAATGTATACGAACTCTGCGATTCGAACAAGTACGATCGATTTTTGCTTTTGAGAAAGCGTTTTATTGATCTTCTTACATATAGAAAGGGTTCGCACAGAGTCCTTCACAGATGTTCTGCTCGAGTCACCCGTTGGGGAAGGCTCCTGATTTTTGTAATCAATGTATTGATCGTAATAAATATCAAAACGATCTCTCGAGATCTGAGATAAAAGAAATTCCTTTACATAATCATCATGTATGGTCTTACCTCCGTCATCCTGTTTACTCAGAATGGCGAAAAGCTGCATGAGGGCTTCCAGTATCTCTTCACTCATCTTTTATACAATCAAATTCCCTCAATGGTAAACGGCACTTCAACCAGTTCAGAATATTCTTCCGCTGCTTCTTCCATATCGGTATCACGTTTATCGTAATTCCAAATAATTTCGATGGTATTGCTACCGCCTGTATGGATGTCTTCCAAACGCATTAAAATGTCCAAAATAAGTTTGGAAGAGGCTGTATTAAAATATTCCAAATTCACAATTAGTTTATAATGTCCACCTGGCGTTTCTTCCAGAACATCCAACCAATCCAGCACAGGCGCATAGAAAGTGGTCACGTCCTCTGGAAGTGAACGTCCTGTAATCTTCATTTCCTTTGCATCCGGACAGAAATCGATTTCCGGAGTATCATCTGTTTTTGCGATGAATAATTTTTCCATAATCTTTAGTTTGCGGGTATTTTATTAATAGTTGCTTTCAGGGTGAAGTAATTGTACTCATCTGAATCGATGGCAAAAATACCATAATCCAGTTTGTTCTCTGATTTCCTTGCCATATCTATAAATCCAAGTCCGGCGCCACCCACATCAGAAATTCTGGAATTTAAACGGGCTTGTTTGTAGTATTCCTTCAGTTCTTCTGGATTCAAGGAATTGACCTTATCAATCTTCTCTGTAACAATGTTTACCTTATCTTTTAGAATAGGATTGCCTGTAACGACATTAAATTCTGCTTCATTCTCTATAAGCACAAAACAAGGTTCAACGATTTTTTGCTGTTCCGAAGTAAACTGATGCTTGGTAATATTCTGAAGCATCTCCACCATCACGTTGAACATTTTTTTCTTTACCAGATCATCCACACCTGTCGCCGTGAGTTTTCCTTCGGCATAGGTCAGCATGGATTTGACGGTATCCTGATTAAATTCTCCTGAATACACCAACACCGCGTTTTGATGGTTCATGATCGAATGGATCTGTTGAAGTGTAGATTCCATGAACGGATGGTTATTTTAGTTGTTATAAATTGTTATTTCCAAAACCAGAAAGTGATTACCCTCATGCTCTTCCATGCGGTATTTCATATTTCCTTCTGAGCGCAAACGGATGTCTGATAATGCCAGGAAATCACGTTGTTCAAGTGTTAAATCTTCCCTGCTAGAAAGAATAGCGTTTTTTCTTTCACGCATTGCGGCTTCATCCATAGACATAAAATCATGGATCATACCATCCAGTTTGACTTTCCGATCCCCGTGAATGAGCGTTCCAACTTCAACAAGGTATCCATTGTCAATTCTTCGAATGAGTAAAACAGAATCCTTTTTGGAGGCATTTTGCTGTTCTGAAGAACAAATATTCTGGACGCATTCAACGACTACTCCAAAGATCTTGTTCTTTATAGACACATCTATTTCTTCTCCTTCGATTTTGCGTTCAATAATCGTCAATACAGATTTGGAAAGCAGGTCTTCGAAATTATCTCTAAGTGCTATCAAGTAGTGACCTTCGGTCATGACCTTTTGAAGTTCTAAAGTGTAATTCATGGGTATTGAAGTCCGATTAATAGTACGTCATCCACTTGCTTGTTGTCTCCTTTGTACTCCTCGAAAACACGATGTACTTCTTCTTTTAGCTCTTCCATTGACAAATTGGCATTGACACTAATGAACTCCCTTAAACTTGCTGACATCCATTTCATTTTTTCAGGTCCTCCCACCTGATCTATGATCCCATCCGAAAAGACAAACACCCGATCTCCCTTTTGAAGCTGAATTACATGATCCGAATACGAATTACGATTGCGGTATTGCATTCCTCCAACAGGAAACTTATCTCCTTTGAATACCTCGAGTTCACCGTTACGCAGCAAAAAAAGTGGAAGATGTGCTCCGGAAAAGAGTAATTCGCCTGTCTCGAAATCAATTCGGCAAAGTGCAGCATCCATTCCATCAGCTGCCTTATTTCCTTCAGCGTCTTGTTTCAGGGTACTTACAACCGAATGATGCAATTCCAGTAAGATCTCTGCCGGTGATTTGCTGTAAGAACCATTCAATACAATAGCATTAAGAAGGAGATTTCCAATCATGGACATCATCGCTCCCGGAACACCGTGTCCAGTGCAATCCACTGCAGCAAAATAAACATATCTGTCCTTACAAAGCATCCAGGGGAAATCACCACTTACCACATCTTTTGGACGGTAATAAACAAAATGATCTCCAAGCGCCTCTGAGAAAACACTATCGGCTGGAATGATAGACTGTTGGATACGCAAAGAATAATTTATACTGTCCAAAATCTTTTTACTCTGTTCCTCGATCAATGCTTTGGAAGCCTCAAGTTCCTTTTTAAGACTTCGTTCTCTGAAAGTCGCCGTGATCAAGTGCGCATTGGTTTCAGACAATTCCTCCACTTGAACCTTATACATGTTCAATTCTTCCTTTATCGCCTTTTCTTTTTGTCCAAACGAAAGGATGGTATCTATCATGTACTTCACTGAAACAGGATCCTTAAAACCACTGTTCATATGATAAATATCCTCGGAATCAGATACAGAATTATTGTCAGAAATCAAGAGCACTGGTGTTCGGTATACCGAGTGAACGGAAGAGATCAAATCCGTGGTCACCTCTTCACCTAAAACGGATTCATGTATGACATATAAGTCAGGAACCTGCTCTTCAAGACGCGAGAGCGCCGCATTGACATCCACTCCAAGATCAGAACAGGAATATACTTCCGACAGTAGTTCAACAACTGCCTCCAGCAATTCACCTTTTACACCCAGAAATAGTACATTTTTCGCCATGATCAGTCGTTGGGAGATTGAATAGATTCCTCGTGGTATTTTGTCACACCATTCATGAAATTTTGTTCAAACAACCAGAGAAATTCAGGTTTAAAATGCATATTCGAAGAATTGAAACTTGTTTTGAAACTTACGAGATAAAGTTTATCTGAAATCTCACTTCTGATAAAATCGATCATCTCGGTGTAGTTCACTTTCTTCAGGGCCGGAACATCTCCGTGCATTTTTGCCTTGAGTACATTCGAGAAATGCGTGATCACCGATGCCGAGATGATATTATCCACTTCCAGTAAAATCCCATCACTCATTTCGGCCATCATTTCAGGACTGCTTTTGATTTCTTCAGGCAATGCGACATTACGAAGGTGTTCTGCCTCTTGCTCGGAAAAGATCAAACAACAGACGCCCTGTATTTCTCCCACTACTTTAGTGATCAAGAGATGAATGTTTTCTTGTCCTTTTCGATCGAGATCCAAAGGGTCACAATCCAGGCAGCTATCATCACTGGTGTCGAGTTCAATCTTTTCATTCACAAAAAATGATAAAGACTCGGCAGCCTTTTTCAATCCTTCACAGATCAACTGTTTGGCAAGTTGTTTTTGGTCCTTAGGTAGGTTGTGCATAGCTTAAAACAATTTATCCACTCGCTCAACCAAAATCTCCGGCGTGAATGGTTTTACCAGATAATCCTGCGCTCCATTAGCTTTTCCTTCTTGAATCACATCATCCTGCCCTACAGCGGAGATCATAATGATTTTTGAATCCACCCCTTCTGCACGCAATTCCTTCACAATATCTATCCCAATCATGTCAGGCAGGATGTTATCCATTGTGATTAGATCCGGTTCATGCTCCAAAGCAAGTTCGATTCCCTGACTTCCTGTCCCTGCCTGAGCTATCACTTCATATCTCCCCGTCGAACTCAATGCAGAACTGATCATCGTACGCATGTACATAGAGTCATCAACTATTAATACCTTTTTCATCCCTTCTTGTATTTACTTTACTTTTTTCAATGTATGTTTACTTATCTCTGCAAGTGGAAGCACCTTCTCCACCCCATTTAATTTTATTGCTTCTTTGGGCATACCAAATACCACACAGGATGCTTCATCCTGCGCAATGGTGTAAGCTCCTGCCTCTTTCATTTCGAGCATTCCTTTCGCCCCGTCATCTCCCATGCCTGTAAGTATAACGCCCAACGCATTCTTACCTGCATACCTTGCAGCAGATCGGAAAAGGACATCCACTGAAGGTCTATGACGATTTACCAACGGTCCATCAATAACCTCAACGTAATAAACTGCTCCGCTCCTTTTCAACATTAAATGTTTCCCCCCAGGTGCAAGTAATGCTTGACCGCGAAGTACTTTGTCTCCATTTTCTGCTTCTTTGACCGTTACCTTGCATAAATCATCCAGGCGTTTGGCAAACTGCTTCGTGAATTGTTCGGGCATATGTTGTACGATGACCATCCCCGGGCAATCTGCAGGAAATCCGGATAAAAATGTCTTTAAGGCCTCCGTACCTCCGGTAGATGCTCCAACCGCAATTACTGTTTCCGTGGTACGAACCATACTTCGCACAGTCGATTTTTCGAGTACCGCATCAGCTGAGAGCTTTGGAGGAACATATCCTTTCGTATCTATCGATGTAATTTCTTTTTTCTGTACTCTGGCGCCTGCGGCCTGTTTGATCTTTTCACACAATTCCATTTGCGAGCGCTCGATCTCGTCTTTGGTATTGACTTTTGGTTTTTCGATCACATCGATCGCACCAAACTCATAGGCCTGCAGCGCCGTATCCGAATCTTTTTCTGCCAACGTAGAAATGATAACCACAGGAATTGGATGTTGAGTCATGATCTTTTTCAAAAAAGTCAACCCATCCATTTTAGGCATTTCAACATCAAGTGTGATGACATCCGGAACCACTTTCTTGAGCTTCTCTACTGCGGCAAATGGATCTGCAGCACTAGCAACCACTTCAATTGCTGGATCTGATTCAAGCACGCTTATCAATGTTTGACGCACAAGAGCAGAATCATCCACAACCATCACCTTCACCTTACCCATTCTCTCGTTGATTTGAACTGGTTAAAAATTTCATCATGACTTGCCCTGTACCGGTATCATATCGTAACTTGCGTCCTACTTTACCAAATACATTTTCCGCAATTATTGGGATCCGGTGTTGTGAAAGTAATTCTTTCGCTACCTCTACATTTCTCAAGCCAATTTCCATTGAACTGTTGATCTGACTTGCTCCTCCAAATAGTTTTGCTTTGAGGTTTTCCTTTTTACAGCCCAGCTGAATCATGCGTTCGATCAACTTTTCAATAGCTATATTCCCATACTTTGGGGTTGCCAACCCTTCACCATTCCACAAAGGCAACATGAAGTGATTGATTCCGCCGATCTTTTTATGATCATCAAAAAGACAAACCGCAACACATGAACCTAAGACAGTATCCACCAAATAAGGTGTCCTTTCCGCAAAAAGAGCAGAAGGATAGAGGTAATGCTTTTTGACATTCTCCTCTCCCGTTGCCGGGTTCGTTCCTTTATTTGATGGATCTTGATTCATTTTATTTTATCAAAACAACATGTCATCCTCTGAATTATCGAATAAGAAATCATTCCCATCAGATGAGAAGACGTCTTCATTCATGTTTCCTTCCATCTGTTGAACCCTGATGGTAAAAGTGCTTCCCTGATCCAACGTGCTATTTACTTCAATAGTACCACCAATCACATCCAGCAAGGCTTTTGTTACACTCAACCCCAAACCATGACCACCATAGGATTTTGTCGAACCTGCCTCCACCTGATGAAAACGGTCATATATTTCTTTTTGGTCCTCTGGAGCAATCCCAATACCACTGTCGATTACGCTTACGATTAATACCTCATCGTCAATTGTTGTTCTTATGAGGATTGAACCACCTTCGTTGGTAAACTGAATCGCATTCGATAGCAGATTACTTATGATGAGATGCAATTTTTCCGCATCACTTTGAAAAATGGTTCCATCTGTAATTCCATGTTCCACCTTCAATATCAGGTGTTTCTTACCGATCTTTCTAACAAAAGACTCAATGACAGAATCAATCAAGGAGCGAATATTGACAGAAATCACAGAAAGAGGAGCTTCACCTGCTTCAAGTTCAGCAGAAACAAAAATATTACGCAATTGAAAATCAAGCTCAAAAGCTTCAGAATGAATCATCTCCGAACATTGCTGCTGCATATCAACAGGTACTACACCAAGCGATAGATTTTTGGACAATTCTAGAATTGAAGCAATCGGATTATTGATCTCATTGCGGATGTTCGACAAAAAGTTAGATTTCACCTTTTCAGATTCCACCAATTTCTGATTCACTTCATTCAACTGTTTAATAAGTTCACGCTCGGCTTGAAGCATTTCTTGGTTTTTATCAAACCGGCGCTGTAATTCCTGAAGAAGTTCTTTATCTGTTAATTCTTGTTTCATAACCCCTTTTTTATCAGATCTTTTGAAAGATCGTAGGTTTAATTTGTTTAAGTGGCACGTCCATCGCTGAAATCGATTCAGAATGTCCGAGAAAAAAGTAGCCACCTGTTCTTAGATGTGCACACAATTTATTGATCACCTTTTCTTGCGTAGGACGGTCGAAATAGATCAACACATTTCTGCAGAAAAGCAGATCGAAATCTTTAGGTATTCCATTATATGAGTCATCAATTAAGTTGAGTCTGGCATACCTTGTCTTTGCCCGAAGCTCAGGGATGATCCTGATCTGTGGGTTCTCTTGATCCTTGCCTCTAAGCAAGTATTTCTTTTTCTCTGAAAGCGGAACTACATCTACCCTTTCCATAGGATAGATCGCCGTGCGTGCCTTATCAAGAATGCGTGTAGAAATATCCGTTCCCAGAATAGAAAAATCAAAATCTGGATACTTCTCCTTGAATTCACTTAGCACAAATGTCAAGGTGTACGGCTCTTCACCAGAAGAACAAGCCGAGCTCCACACTTTAATGTAATTCGCACCTTGATCGACGACCATTTCGGGAAGCGCGTGTTGCTTCAAAAAATCAAAATGGATGGCTTCACGATAAAAATCCGTTTTATTGGTCGAAACCACATCGATCATGTTGATGATCTCTGCCTCTCCGCCTTTGCCTTTAAGAACAAAATCACAATACTCTTTAAAGGTTGGAATGTTGTTTTCCTTTAAACGTGACTTCAGTCGTGACTGAAGCATGATCTTCTTGTTCATCGGCAACTTAATACCATAGTTCGTATAAATGAACTGGCTTAAGCGTTCGAAATCTTTATCGCTCAGATCAGAATGATATCCCGAATTTACCGAATCCATTGCCTTATCGTCAGAATTTCATGAAATCATTATCCAATGTATCAGGCCCACCCAAGTTAATATTTACTTTGGAGCTGCTACTACTTCCTGCAGTTGAAGTCATCGGTCTTTCAGCCGGTCTCGAACTTTGAATCTTAACAGGATTAGAATGCATTATCTGACGCTGTTGTGCCATTCCATCAATTTTAAAGAACGCCACAGCCTCCTGCAACTGTAATGATTGAGAATTCAATTCCTCTGCACCAGCCGCTAATTCCTCTGCTGTTGCCGCATTTTCCTGAACTACGTTATTCAAGTTCTGGATGGCATTGTTGATTTGCTCTGCACCTGAACTTTGTTCGACACTCGACGCGGTGATCTCTTGTACCAAGTCAGACGTTTTCTGAATGTTTGGAACAACTTCGCTTAACATTTGACCTGAACGTTGTGCAATATCTACACTTTTTCCGGAAACTTCATCGATCTCACTCGCTGCCAATTGACTTCGCTCTGCCAATTTTCGAACCTCCGCGGCTACCACTGCGAATCCTTTTCCATGCTCACCAGCACGAGCCGCTTCAACAGCTGCGTTCAAGGCCAACAAATTTGTTTGTCTAGAAATCTCACCAATGATCGAGATCTTAGAGGCAATCGTCTTCATTGAATTCACTGTTTCTATCACGGCCTCTTTGCTATTCAGAATCTCCTTAGCAGCACCTGTAGATATTTTTTCCGTCTGACGAGAGTTGCTTGTGTTTTGTTGAATATTCGCTGTCATCTCTTCCATAGAAGAAGAAATTTGCTCCACCGAACTTGCCTGATTTGTTGCTCCTTCAGAAAGTTGTTGTGCCGAGCTCGACATTTCAACACTTGCTGATGCAATATTATTGGCATTACTCACTACTACTGAGATCAGATTGCTCAGAATATCAATGCTCTTATTCAATGAATCTCCCATGGATTTCAATTCTCCACGGGTCTCGATCGAATATTTCTGGGTCAAGTCACCCTCTGACAAGGCCGTCAAAACACGTTTTGTCTCAGAAGCCGCATTTTGTGTTTCTTGCGCTTCATCCATCAGATCACTCAATTTATCGACTGTATCATTCAAGATCTCACCGATCAATCGAAGAGAACCTTTCGTATCAACCATGTATTTTTGAGAATAATCTCCGTCAGAAATAGCTGTAAGTACACGTGATACTTCATCAGCAGCCACTTTTGTTTCAATAGCAATATTGGTCGTCTCTGTTACATCTGCTGCAATTTTAACCACTTTATATATACGTCCCATGTCATCCTTTACCGGTGAATAAACGGACTGTAACCACTTCACTTCTCCGGTTTTTGTAACGCGTTTAAAAAGGTCATTTTTTGCAATGCCGTTTGCTAAATCTTCCCAGAATCTCTGGTACTCCAAAGAATTTGACAATTCCTGATCTACGAACATTCTGTGGTGCTTACCTTGAATCTCTGCAAGCGTGTAGCCCATTGTCTTCTGGAAATTATCGTTTGCAGTTAAGATATTTCCTTTGGTATCAAATTCGATGAATGCGTAACTTGCATTGATCGCGTTCACAACACCTTCTGCAGCCAGTTTTTCAATGGTAACATCTGTATTATCATAACGGACGCCTAAATATTTCACTGGTTTTCCGTTTGGACCTAGAACCGGAGCAAAAATACCATCTACGTAATATGGCGTACCATCCTTACGCATGTTCTTTACAGGCCCACGGAAGATCTTACCTTTTCCGATGGTAGACCAAAGCTCTTTGAACAATTCTTTCGGCATATCCGGGTGACGTACCATATTCTGGTTTGATCCTACCAATTCTTCACGTGTATACTGAGAAACCTCACAATGTTTGTCGTTCACATAGGTGATGTAACCTTTGAGATCTGTTTCGGAAACGATACACAGTTCATCTACTAATTTCATACGTGCATCGATCTCTCGTTCCTGCTGTTCCATCTTTGCCTGTTGGGTTACCAATGATTCACCAAGGAAAGAGAAAGCAGCTGAAACAGGATCACCGTTTTCAGACAATTTTAATTCAGATTGAAGATCTCCTTTCGCAAGATCCTCGGCATGTGATCTGATTTTTTCAAATGAACCGGCCACATTTTTGATCGCCTTCATCAAAGAATCGTCGAACAGATTATTCTTTTCCATTGACAGGTCGATCTGACCTTTAGCAAGTTTGTTTAATACCTCAACCAGTTTCTCACGATCCTTAGCTGATACTCCTCCAAATATTCCCATTTTGATTATTGTTTAAGTGGTTATGATAATTCTTCTGTTTTTTCATTTTTAGTTTCCGCAATCGACTCCATGTCATTCAGCGAAAACACTTTATCAATGTTTAGCACCATCATGAAATGGTCGTCCTCCTGGATCATTCCTTCAATATAATCCGAGCGGTATTTCGTAACGATAGTAGGGGATGGTTTGATCTTTCGTTCATCGTAATCAAATACTTCAGACACGAAATCCACCAAAGCACCCACCATGACCTCTTCATCGTTGTAATTAATGTTCACTACAAGAATACAGGTGTCTATTGTAAATTCTATCGGAGAAATCCCAAATTTCACACGTGTATCAATCACAGGAAGAACTGCTCCCCTCAAATTAATCACACCTACCAAAAAAGCCGGAGCCTGAGGTACTTTTGTGATCTTTGGCACCTCCAGAATCTCCATGATCTTCATAACCGGAATGGCGAAATGCTCCGCATCCAGCTTGAATGACAAAAAGGACTTTGTTTGTCCAATCAATAATTCATTTGCATCCTCCGTTTTCATAATTTACCTTCCATTTTGACATGTTTTGTATACAATTCG
>CAIYQV010000442.1 GCA_903928365.1 uncultured Flavobacteriia bacterium | reverse complement strand
CCCCCTCAAGATGGCATGTCTACCAATTTCACCACGTGCGCGTTGAAAATCGTAACAAATATAATCACTTTTTATTTTTTTCAAGGTGTATTTCCTGTCAACCCCTCCGAAAACCGCACATCCTCCATGAATTTCTCTTTCGTCATCATGCCTACTTCTAAGGTGTAATACCCGAATTCCTCCGAGACGATGCCCGTCAGGCGATAGATGCCCTTTCCGCAAAAAGGATATTTGTGTGCTATTTCCGGAAAATGAACGGTATCAAGGATGTCTCCCTGCTGATCGATACGTATCCTAATGATTAGTGCATTTTAATGCACTATTGTTATTCTTTTTAAGTAAATCCCCTCTTAATACATTTAAAAGTGCAATAAAACGCACTATTCACTTGTTTTATTGAAAATTCTGTCTAATTTTACTCAAAAAGAGCAATATAATGCACTTTGAGCGAATTATAAAACAGTTGAAGGAGCGAAGAGAAGCCTTACAAGTAACTCAGGAGATGCTTGCAGACATCTCCGGAGTATCTTTACGCGCCCTAAAACAATTTGAGAGTGGCAAGGGAAATCCTACGCTTGAAACACTTACCAAATTGAGTGAAGCACTTGGTTTGGAAGTTGGTCTGCAAGTAAAAACCACACAAACTGACGTATGAGAAAAGCCAGGGTATTTTATAAAAATCAAGATGCCGGAATGCTTACCCAGTTTGAGGATGGAAGCTTTGAATTTGCGTATCTCGACAGTTGGGTGGAAGACCGAATAAAACCGGCGGTAAGTTTAACACTCCCAAAAACAAAGGAGCCGTATCGATCTAGATTTTTGTTTCCCTTTTTCTACAATATGTTGCCGGAAGGATCGAACAAGCAAACGGTTTGTTTTAATTTACGAATCGATGAAGACGATTACTTTGGAATTCTACTGGCTACTTCCAAAACAGACACCATTGGGGCTGTATGTGTCGTATTAGTAAATGAAATATGACAAAGTTAATCACTACATATTGCCCGGGGACTTTGGCTGAGGGGTGTGATACGTACAGCAGAACCGCATTGAAACGCGTGTTCGATGGTAAAAATGTGAGCCCTTTTTTACCTTACTCCGCTCCATTTTCAGATGAGGAAACGGATGAGTTATTTGACGAGAATCGTGAAAGACTGTCCATCTCAGGGGTACAAGAAAAGTTTTCAGTTTTGCTTGAAAAGAATAAGTTAAGACTGATCAAGGAAGGAGAATACGGTCACTACATACTTAAACCCATACCGAGGTCCGGGAAAAACCCCGATCAAATGCCCGCAAATGAGCATTTAACGATGCAAATTGCACGTCAGGTATTTGGTATTGATACTGCGGAGAATGCTATGATATTCTTTAAGGATGGTGCCCCGGCATATATCACGAAACGCTTTGATGTGCGTTCAAACGGCGAAAAGTGGGCTCAGGAGGATTTTGCTTCATTGGCAGGCCTGACTCCCCAGACGCATGGTGAAAATTACAAGTACACAGGTAATTATCTTGACTTGTTTAAGCTGCTAAAGAAATATGTGCCTGCCTATCAAGTTGAAGCTCCCAAACTATTTCGATTGATCTTGTTCAATTACTTGATGTCGAACGGAGATGCCCACTACAAGAATTTCTCTTTGATCGAAACGACATTTGGTGATTTTAAATTAAGCCCGGCGTATGACCTGCTAAATAGTAGAATTCATATAGCTGACAGAGACTTTGCCTTGGGACAAGGCTTATTACCTCCTCAAGAAGTTCAAGGGAAGATCATGGATCAGTTTATTAAAATGGGTCAAATAAGCGAGATTCCTGAAAAGCAAATCAATAAGATTATTACGGATTTAACCGGCCATGCAGATGAGGTGAAGGAATTGATTCAACATTCGTATTTGTCAGACCGCTTCAAACGCAATTATGAACAAGCGTATTTAACAAGATTAGCCAAATTAAACAGATGATTGGCTGCAGATATTCATGAGATGCGTTGATTCTCCTCCGAAAATCGTACATCCTCCATGAATTTCTCTTTCGTCATCATTCCCACCTCTAACGTGTAATAGCCAAATTCCTCCGAGACGATGCCCGTCAGGCGATAGATGCCCTTTCCGTAAAAAGGATATTTGTGTGCTACTTCCGGAAAGTGAACGGTATCAAGAATATCTCCCTGCTGATCGATGAATGTTCCGAAATACATCGTGTCGCCTTTAGAAGTGTAGGATTTTTTGAGTGCAACCAGGTAGCCATAGGTGGTAATCTTAAGTCCGAGATGGGTGTGCAAGGTGTTGGCAGGAGTATGTGGTAAAGGTTTTTCTGTAAGCAGCTCAAAAGGATTGCACAGCGGGAAACCAAGAAGTTCCATTTGCTCAAATGCCAGTTCAAGGGTTTGTTCGGTTAATTCAGGTAGCTGGAAGTGCTTTTGTTCTTCTTCAAAAAGTTGAGGTGAGGGATTGCGGTCTTTTACCTTGTTATGATACAAATGGGCTTTCCATAACAGCTCTTTTCGAGTTTCCGGAAAATCGCTTAATCCTCCTATACGAATAATGAGAACCAACTGTTCAAGTGGAATGTAACAGCGTTTCATGAGGTCTTCAAAATTTCGGAACAGTCCATTCGTCTTTCGCTCGTTGAGTACTTTATGAATAAGCAACGCTTCGAGTCCGTTTACGAGAATAAATCCAAGGATCAGTTCTGTGCCTTTTAATAGACATTCAAAATCGCCCTGATTTACAGATGGAGCAAGAATTGTAGCGCCCCAGGTGCGGGCCTCGTGCACATATACTTCCGTTCGGTAATAGCCGCCAAAGTTGTTGATACAGGCTGTCATGTATTCGAGTGGATAATACGCTTTGAGGTAGAGGCTTTGATAGCTTTCCACGGCGTAGGAAGCAGAATGTCCTTTGGAAAAGGCATATCCCGCAAAACTTTCGATCTGTCGCCAAATGTCGCTGATGAGGCTATCGGTATATCCTTTTTTTCGGCAGTTGGAGAAGAAGGAGTCGCGTACTTTTTCGAATTCTGCCCTCGAACGAAACTTTCCGGACATCCCACGTCGCAATACGTCGGCTTCGGCAAGTGATAATCCTGCGAAGTGATGGGCCACTTTGATCACATCTTCCTGATACACCATAA
Organism: uncultured Flavobacteriia bacterium; assembly: GCA_903928365.1. Taxonomy (GTDB): domain Bacteria; phylum Bacteroidota; class Bacteroidia; order Flavobacteriales_D; family Crocinitomicaceae; genus M0103. The sequence continues at coordinate 433 of CAIYQV010000442.1, read as the reverse complement.
CGCCATAGGTGTCGGGCATGATCTCCTGCAGAACGGGTGGTGCTTCTTTCCGTTTTTCGGGATAGCGGTGACGAAGAATATACTCCCGCATCATGCCCGATTGCGCTACCCCAGGACGAATGATCGAACTTGCGGCAACTAATCCCAGATACGTATCGACCTGCAGCTTCACCATCAGCATACGCATCGCCGGCGACTCGACATAGAAACAACCCATTGCTCTGGCTGAACGCAATAATTCCTTGATCTTCTCATCGGTTTTGAAATAGGAAATATCGTGAATGTCATGTGCAGGTTTTTCTGGTTGGTTATATGTAATGATATCGAGTGCATCGTGGATCTTTCCCAATCCTCTTTGACTGAGAATATCGAATTTGTATAGTCCCACATCTTCGGCTTCCATCATGGAAAATTGTGTTGTGGGATAGCCTTT
>CAIYQV010000441.1 GCA_903928365.1 uncultured Flavobacteriia bacterium | reverse complement strand
GGTAATTACAATAATAATCAGAATAAAACTTACACATACAACAATACGATTGATTTGACCAATGCAACGGCAGCTATGATCTCTTACTACTGCAAATGGGGTATTGAAACGGATTATGACTACTGCCAATTCCAGGTTTCTACTGATAACGGTGCAACATGGATCGGTCAATGTACCAATTATACGGTGGCTGGAACGAGTGCCAATCAAAGTGCTCAGCCAAATAATGAGCCTGTATATGAAGGGACGCAAGCATCGTGGGTACTGGATGAGGTAAATCTGAGTGATTACCTCGGACAGTCTATTAAAGTGCGTTTTCAGTTCGAATCCGATGGCGGTACGACTGCAGATGGTTTCTATTTTGATGATTTCAAGATCATGTATAATGTAGCAGGACCTGTTACGACACCGGTGGCATCTTTCCAAACTGCTCAGACAACAATATGTCTTGGAACCGCTACACAGTTCACGGATTTCTCTACCAATAGTCCTACAGATTGGTTGTGGGATTTTGGTGACGGTACAACGTCAAACCAGCAGAATCCTTCACATACGTATGCTACTTCGGGAGTGTACACTGTGACTTTGACAGTAACAAATTCGGCAGGATCTAGTTCACAAACAGCTTCATTGACCGTAAATGCTGCTCCAACGGTGTCTTTATCAACGTCAGATGCTGATAATACTGTTTGTGTCTATTCGGGTATCGTGACACTGATCCCGACTCCTTCAAGTGCTATGGTCTATGGACCTGGTGTGTCAGGAACTTCATTTGATCCATCTGCTTCTACTTCTGGCGTCGGAACATGGTATGTAATCGCTTCCTATACTGATGTCAATGGCTGCCAGGATTCTGCCTCTGTAGCAATAACAGTCGACGCATGTGCTTCGTTGGGCGAGCAAGAGTCAACGAGCATTCAGATTTTTCCGAATCCAAATAAAGGAGCGTTTACCGTATCTGGACTTGAGAACAATGCTTCAGTAGAAATTGTAGACATAAATGGGAAGTTGATATTTAAGGGGATAGCGAATGGATCCAACCTGGAAGTCAAAATGCCTGAAGTGACCAGTGGAGTGTATTACCTCACGACTTACTCGAATGGTGAACCTAAACGATTCAGACTGGCGTTAATGTAGTAATGTATTGAAAATTGTAATCAAACCCTGTATTCAACGATACAGGGTTTTTTTATGAATAGAGTTAACCCTTAAAGGTGTTTTGAATTTCATGTTTATTCTCCATTAAATGTTTTTTGAAAGCATCTGCAACAGGAGATAATTTTTTGGATTTGTGCTGAACAAGGTGCCATTTAGTTGAAATAGGCAATCCTTTTACCGGAATGATTTTCAATAGGCCCAGTTGTATTTCATTTTTTATTCCGATAAAAGGCATAATAGATAATCCAAGATCTGCAATTATGGCCTGTTTCACAGCTTCATTTGAACTTAGCTCTAAACTTCGACTAGCGGTGATTGAATTTTCCTCCAGAAATTCTTCCATTGTCAAACGTGTCCCTGATCCTTGTTCCCTGAATATGAGCGGTACTTTTCCAAGAATATCCTTCGAATAACTTCTTTTATCCAATCCACATTTGGTTGATCCGACTAAGAAAAGATCGTTTTGAAGAAGTTCGATGTTCTCGAATGGAATCTTTTTAGGAAGAATAGACATGAGGGCAAAATCGATTTTGTTGTTCTCAAGACTTTCTAATACTTTCGATTTATTCGTGACATCAATTTCCAGTTCGACTCCCGGATTTTTTTTTATGAAGGATGTCAGGTAAAATGGAATGATGTATTTCCCCGTGGATACGCTTGATATTCTAAGTTTTCCAAAAAGTTGTCCTTTAAATGCTTTAATTCTATGATCGATCATTTCAGCCTCCATTAGGATGCGCTCGGCAGCTTCGGCTATCTCTTTCCCAAAATCGGTAATGTATATTTTCCTTCCAATCGTTTCTGTCAGTGGAAATTCAAATTGTTGTTGGAAATTTTTTAATTGAATGGATACTGCGGGTTGCGTCAAATGCAACTCCTCTGATGTTTGCGTAATGCTCTCATTCTGACAGATCTTATAGAAGATCTGTAATTGTCTCAAAGTGTAATTCATAAAAAACAAATATATGAAACATAATAAATATAAATAAAAACAAATGTAAAGTTCAAAATACATTTGTCAAAAATAAAGCCCTGAATGAACCAGTTTAATATAATTGAAGGAGAGTTTACACCTGAGGAAGCTCGAGAAATATTGATGAACCTATTGTGTGAAAAAATACGGTTCCATGAGGTTCAGGTCCTCGCTAAGCAAGAGCGTAGAGAAGACGGATTAGTGAGGCACGCTGAAAGGATTTCTGATTTGAAGGCTACTCGATCTAAATTGAAAGAGTTGATTAAAATGACAGAACAGGCGGGGGGATCGTTAAAATTGAGTGCGGTACTTTCTGTTCAAGCGCTAACAAAGGAACAAACTCCATGACCATTTGAATTTTAAAAGGTAAATGACTCGGATTTTTCAAGAACGGAAAGCAGCAATCGCTACAATGCACGGTAAGGAACTGGTGTTGTCGCCCGTATTAAATGCTCTTGGAATAACGCAAATAGTCATACCACCCATAGATACAGATCAATTTGGGATGTTTTCTGGTGAAAAGGAAAGACTGGATGACCCAATTGAAACGTTGAGGAAGAAATGTCTCGTTGCTTATGAAAAAACAGGTATTGATTTAGTGGTTGCCAATGAGGGTTCTTTTGGGGCTCATCCGTATGTTCCTTTTGCCTGTGCTGACGAGGAATTAGTGATGCTTCGTGATTACAAAAGTGGATTGGAGGTAATCAAGAAGGTTTTGAGCACGGAAACCAATTTTGCAGGAAGAGCGATTGAAGATCTGGATGATTTATTGTTCTTCGCCGAAAAGGCAGGTTTTCCTGAACACGCACTCATTTTAAAATGTGGTATGCAAATAGAAAAAGGAATAACTGACATTCCTCAACTCAAACGTAATTTCTACAAAATGATGGACTTATCTGATATCAAAGTTTGGGTAGAAACAGACATGCGTGCCATGCACAATCCTACGCGAATGAAGGTGATTGCCCAAGCAGCCTCAAAATTGGAAGAAGCACTGAATTCAACCTGTCCAGATTGCCAATGGCCTGACTTCACCATAAAAAAGATGGAATTAGGATTGCCTTGCGGATTATGTCAGATGCCGACAGAGTCAATAAAATTGAAGATAAAGATCTGTGATAAGTGTGGCGCCAGGGAAGAGATGGCCACCGAAAAAAAATATCAGGATCCAATGAACTGCAATTATTGTAATCCATGAAAACGGTATTGTCGAATGATCTTAGTTTAGCTTCGAACTTTCTGATACATGGAGAGGTCGTAGCGGTGCCAACGGAAACAGTATATGGTCTGGCAGCAAATGGTTTTGATCCGGAGGCAGTAAGAAAGATATTCCTGGCGAAGGGTCGTCCGTCATTCAATCCGCTTATTCTACATTTTCCAAATAAGGAAAAGGCAATGGAAGTAGTTTCTGAGGTGCCGGAGTGGGCAGAGAAGCTAATGGATGAGTTTTGGCCTGGTCCGTTGACACTGGTGCTTCCTAAAAAGGAATGTGTTTCTGATGAGGTAACCTCAGGTAAGAAAACGGTTGCGGTGCGTGTGCCAAGTCACAGGATAATGAATGAATTACTCTGTATGCTTGATTTTCCGCTGGCTGCTCCGAGTGCTAATCTTTTCAGTAAGATTAGTCCAACCTTGCCTGAACATGTTCTTCGTGATCTTAATGGAAAAATCCCTCTGGTCATTGATGGAGGACAGTGCGATCGTGGGATTGAATCAACCATTGTTGGGATGGATTTGAATGGATTGCCTGTGCTTCTAAGGAAAGGTGCGATTCCAAT
>CAIYQV010000440.1 GCA_903928365.1 uncultured Flavobacteriia bacterium | reverse complement strand
CCAGTAAAAGATGACCATCGGGTTTGCAAAATTGAGCAGAAAGCCTTTCACGCCAAGCAGAACATAGTCCCTCACACCATGAATCGTATCACCATCCTCATTGACCTTTACTTGTTTCGGACGTTTGAAAAAGTTGACAACACCGTAGATCAAAAAAAGAATACCGCCAATCAATTTGATCAATTCCTGCTTTTCGCCACTGATGATGGAGGAAACCTCTGAATAGAAAACGTAAGCGATAAGAATATAAACCACGTCACTTAAAAGTACACCCAGATCGAAGGCCATGGCAGCACGAACGCCTCTTCGAATACTCGTTTCGAGTAGGACAAAGAACACCGGACCAATCATGATGGCCAGAATAAATCCGGTAACAATCCCTTTGATAATCAAGTCAACCACAAAACGACATTTTTACAAAAATACAATTTGAAGCGGGATTTCTGCCCTCAAAGCGTGCATTTAAGGACGGTAATTTTTTTATGATGTTCTCACTCTTTTTCGCTACATATTATTCAAGTTGTGTACATTTGCACTCGAAAACCGCACGGAGCGCGTAAAAAATGTCATATGAGAACTGTAGCAGCAAACAAGAAGTTGGACGAAGTGATCGAAAAAGTTGAGAAGAAAGGCCTTGCCGCTTCGAAACTGATCGATGATCTGAAAGAGTTGAGAGAATTTGCCTTGAAAGAACAAGATCCATTGGTAACAAAAGTGCTACGTTTGACTTACGAATTCCTGGGTGAAAACGACGGTTTTGACGTTCAGGCTCAATATGAGGAAGATGAAGAAGGGAATGAATATCCGATCGAAATCGATGATAAGGAAAACCTACTTTACCTGTTGAATTTGCTTAAGAATGCTGAACACAAGATCAACCGTGAGGAGATAAAAGATTACCGTACGGCTTTGAAAATGGAGCTCTATTAATTAGACTGATACTTATGAAAATGGACACTCACGTTAACGTGGGTGTTTTTTTTTGATTTTAACACAACCTTTTTTGAGACACCTGCGTCATTAAGGTAAGTTGACACAAAAACGATTGTTCAGCTTTGGTTTTATTTTCCTTGCAGTGACCTGAAAAGAGTTCTTCCTTCCATGAGTTCTTTTCAGGTTTTTTTATTCGCAATACTGACACCAGCTTTTGAATCCCAAAGATTGATGCTCGAAAGGTTGGTTTTTATCGTAGATCTCTGCCACTAATTCCTGAATAAATAAGGGAAATAAATCCATCAATTCTTCCTGAGTCATCCCACTGGCCTGCAACTCAAAAAGACCTTGATTTAGATTTACCAACGAATAGATGGAAGAGCAATACGGATAGGTGCCTGTTTTCTGGTGATAGAGATAGGTGTAAAATGCCAGCTGAACCGCATGTTTGGTAGAAGAGAAGTACGAAACCAACGAGTCATTAGCTTCAAATCCGCCAAGCTTGACATCTGCGTCTTTCACTTTTCCGGATTTATAATCGATAATTCTGATTTTTCCTCCCACAGAATCGATTCGGTCCACAAAACCCCTTAAAGGGATCGCACGTTTTTCCCCATTCAGTTCGATCTCCACCTCTCCGCGAAGTTCAACCTCGATAAATTCAATGAAGACGGGCTCTGTCTGTTCGTTAAGAAACGTGAGTTCTTTTTTCAAAATACGTTCCGTCAATTCACAAGCCATTTCGAAACTCAACATGTTTCGGCCCGTTTGAAAAGCCGTAGCATCTTTATCAAAATGCTCCATGAACTGATCAAACATCATTGGTTTGAACTTGAGGAGCATTTGTTCAATATCCGTTGGAGTAATATTGGAGGGCTGTAAAGGTTTCAGGTCTCCATTTTTTTCATGCCGGGCAAATGGCATATAAAGCAGCTCCAGAACATTGTGGATGAAGGTGCCAAAAGTATTGCTCTCTACCTCTTCTTCTACTGTTTCCTCTTCACCGAACTCAAGAAGGTAGCGATAATAGAAGTCCAGTGGGCACGTAATGAATTTATTTAATCCTGATGCGGAAACCGGTTTTTGAAAGAACTCATCCAATCGCTGGATGATCTCAGCTGTTTTCTCAATGGTGACTCCTGCTTCCGTTTTACTTTCTTCATTTGAAATCGTATAAAACGTACGCTGGATATTCATGTTTTTATTGATACGACTCCATTCCAATTCCATCTGGAGAATGTACCGACTTGCCTCATTGCTTCCAATCGACTCCTGAGAAGAGGTATAGGTAATCCAGAGTTGTTCACAGCGCTGTAGCAGGCGATAGAAATGATGTGCAAATAATCCTTGTTTCTCGCGTGGCGTGGGTAATTTCAAATAATTCCTTAAATCCATTGGTATCATTGTCTGAACGGGATTCAACGGAGGCATCGCTCCTTCATTTAACCCAAGAACGATGATCTTTTTGAAATCAAGTAAACGTGTTTCCAATAAACCCATGATTTGCACTCCTTCAAGTGGAGTTCCGTGATACGCGAGTGCGCGACGCGACCAATGTTGGAAGAACAGTAATTTGAAGCTCTTTAAATTCAACTCGGGAAGTCCTTCCAATAGAAGGTTTTCCAACTCCACTAGTCCTTTTTCGAATGTTTCTATGATGGCTTTTTCAAAATCATCTGAAGCCTTTAACTTGGCATAAAGCAAGGCATTCATTTTCCGGAATGTGCTCACAGCATGCAACCAGTTATCTGACCAGTTATCAAAAACCAATTGGGTAAGTTCATCTGAACCGGATGAAAGCAACACTCTGTCTATCCGAACAAAAATGCTATTCCTTCGAATGAGTTCCTGTTCGAGGGAAATGATCGATTTCTTTTCGGTTTCATTTAGGAATAACAAGGTAAAGGGATGATTCCAGAAACGCTGAAGATCATAGATATAAAGTGCCGATGTCTTGAAACGATTTCGGTTCTCCTGAATGGCAAACACCAGTTCTACCCACGTTTTCAGCGCTGTGTGCTGCAGAGGTAGTCCCAGGGTGATATTGGCTTTACCAATTTGCTTTGGAAGATTTCGTAATAGTGGTGCAACCAACTGTTCATCAGCCAAAAGGACCAGTGTTTCATTCAATTCCTCCTTGGTAAGTTTTGCCAGAATGGTGGACGCCACTTTCACCTGACCAGTATGTTGCGCACATTCGATCACCTCCACATTGATGGGAGCGTTAGTCATTTGATTCGCAACAAATGGCAATTCCTTCACTTTTAATTCATCAAGTAATTCTCGTAAAAAGCGGCCAGCCTCGTGGTTTTGATCTTTGAGATAAAAGTCATCCGCATCGATCAACACGTGTGCTCTACCCATTTTATATAGTTGCGTTATGATACTCTTTTCTGCTGCAGAAAGCGCATTGAATCCCGCAAAAAGATAAACGCGATTTTTACTTTCGCGAAAAGCAACATCAATGTTTTTTGCCACCCATGCATAAGCACTACCTGAATAGCAAATCCCTTCTTCATCCAAACGATGATTGAGTTCTGTGTAATACGCAGGGAGCATTTCCCAGAATTCAAGGAATTTCTTTTGACCTTCGGTTAACTCTTCTGAAAGGAATGACCAGGTTTCAAGTTCATGGATCGAGCGCAGATTTCGAAAAACATCCGTTGGTGGAAGTAAATAACGGTCGATCTCTTCGAAATCAGAAAGTAAGGTGGTTCCCCAACTCATAAATTCATCAAACGACACCAAGGTAGGATCTGCCTGATGTTTCAAATAAATTTGGTAAAAGCGCAGTAGAACTCTCGTTCGATCAACCACCGTCCGATCACTTAGTTTTCGAATCCATTGGTCAATTGTCAGCATTTGAGGCGCTAGTAACGGTTTGCCTGCAGCGTCAAACAAAGAGGCCGTGACGTATTTTTTTGCCCGTTCAGAAGGTAGAATAATGACCAGTTCTTTCAGGTCTAGTTCCTTCTCAAAAATATAGTGTGCAATCTGGTCAGTGAATTTGGTCATATCAAGTATACGGACAAGTGAACCGAATATAATCAGGACTTTTCATCATTCAAAGCCGATTCTTCCGAAAAAGGAAAATGGACGATTTGAATTCATGAATTTATTACCTCCATAAGCTTTTAAAATAACCAGGTAACGATCACTTTGGATCAGTCGGATCCAGTGCGGACCTTCCGGATAGGTGTCTCCTATTCCCTCACAGATCTCTGTTCCATCATCGAGTGTCCGTTGCTCGAAGAAGGTGCCATCCGGACTTGCAATATATATTGCTGCCTGATCAGAAAGAGATAATGAACTGTCCGCAGGAAGAATCTCTACGGAATAGGTATTCCCCTGACCCATTTCGCGGTAGACCAGAAACGGGTGGTTATCCCAAATTCTTGTTTCCAACGGTTTTCCGGGAAAAACAGCGGCTAAACCTGAAGGTTCATGATAGTAGGAGTACGTTCTGGAAGCTTTAATTGCTGCTTTAGCCGGAACGGGTTTCTCGGAAAACGCAGCCATCACGGGCCTCAACTTATACCCTTTCGAGCGAAGCAAGTTGATTAATCCCAATTCACCGGCAAGGTGTCCAGCACCTACCGCACAAAAAATCGACTGCGAACGGATCAACGAATCCAAT
>CAIYQV010000439.1 GCA_903928365.1 uncultured Flavobacteriia bacterium | reverse complement strand
TCGCTGATATTATTATTGATAGGATTAGGGACATATTACATATGGCCAGAAAATCAATTAAACGGAATTGATAAAGTAGATAAGCTTGTAGTATACAAGAAAAACCATCTACTCGAAGTCCTAAACAAAAACAAGGTAATTGCAAGTTATTCAATTTCGCTTAGTAAAAATGGTCTGGATAAAAAACATAAATGCGGCGACGGTTTAACACCCGAAGGAAATTTCCGAGTGCAAAAACGAACTCATAGTGATTTTCACAAAGCCATAGATATTGGTTATGGTTGTAACGTTTTGATTCATGGACAAAAGTATGGTTGGATTGGAAAATTCCACAGGTGGATAGACTGGACTCAAGGCTGCATCGCACTTACAAACTCGGAAATTGACGAGTTATATAAAGTGATTTCAAACGGATGCCCCATCAGCATAAAGCCATGATATAAAGTTTAATACTTTTTATTCAAAGAGAATCGGTAATTTTTCTGAAAGCAAGATTATTTCATAAACTAAGCAATCGTCGCATTTACTTATATTTGACCTGCTTTTTTATCATATATGGCTATTTCGAAAAAAGAACTGGAGTTTAACATGAATGACGACCAGATGCGACTCAAGATCGCGGCTCTGGAACGTGAACTGAATATCATCGCTGAAGGCGGTGGAAAAAAACGCATTGAAAAATTACATGAAAGCGGGAAACTTTCTGCCAGAGAACGAATCGACCTTCTTCTTGACCCCAATACACCACGCTTTGAAATGGGTGCGCTGGCGGCTTATGGCATGTACACAGAACATGGAGGTTGCCCGTCTGCAGGCGTTGTCATTGTCATTGGATATGTATCAGGTAAACAATGTATTGTCGTAGCAAATGATGCTACCGTCAAAGCGGGTGCTTGGTTTCCGATGACCGGTAAAAAGAACTTAAGAGCTCAGGAGATAGCTATCGAAAACAGACTTCCAATCATATACCTTGTTGATTCGGCCGGCGTTTATCTGCCAATGCAGGATGAGATCTTTCCGGACAAAGAACACTTCGGGCGTATCTTCAGAAACAATGCTGTGATGAGTTCCATGGGGATCGTTCAGATTGCTGCCGTTATGGGAAGTTGCGTCGCAGGTGGTGCATATTTACCTATCATGTCTGATGAATCCCTGATCGTAGACAAAACCGGAACGATCTTCCTTGCTGGATCTTACCTTGTAAAAGCAGCGATTGGAGAATCGATCGATAACGAAACCCTAGGAGGCGCAACAACACACACAGAAATTTCAGGAGTTTGCGATTACAAGGTAGCCAATGACGAAGAATGCTTGAAAACGATCCGCGAACTGATGGACAAGATCGGACATACCGAAAATGCAGGGTTTGACCGCAAAGAATCCACGGTTCCAAAGGAGGACATCAAATCTGTATACGGAATTGTTCCACAAGAGCGCTCGAAACCTTACGATACGAAAGCCTTGTTGAGGTGTTTGGTGGATGATTCTGAATTTACTGAATACAAGGCAGATTATGGAAAATCGATCGTATGTGCTTATGCTCGTATCGATGGTTGGGCCGTTGGGATTGTCGCCAATCAGCGGGAGATCATCAAAAGCGGTAAAGGTGAAATGCAGTTCGGCGGTGTAATCTATTCGGATTCTGCGGACAAAGCGGCTCGTTTTATTATGAATTGCAACCAGAAGAACATTCCATTGGTCTTTTTACAGGATGTCACAGGTTTCATGGTGGGATCTAAAAGTGAACATGGTGGAATCATCAAAGACGGAGCAAAATTGGTAAATGCGATGGCGAACTCCGTCGTTCCAAAATTCACCGTTGTTGTAGGGAATTCTTATGGCGCAGGTAATTATGCCATGTGTGGAAAAGCTTACGACCCTCGATCGATCGTCGGTTGGCCAACTGCTGAAATTGCCGTAATGAGTGGTGCCTCTGCAGCAAAAGTTTTATTACAGATCGAAGTAGCATCCATGAAAGCAAAGGGTGAAGAGATCACACCTGAACGCGAAAAAGAATTGTACGACACGATCAAAAGTCGCTACGACGAGCAAATCTCCCCATACTACGCTGCAAGCAGACTTTGGATAGATGCTATTATTGACCCAGCTAAAACACGTGAGGTGATCTCTATTGGTATTGAAATGGCGAACCATAAGAAAGCAGAAAAGCCTTACAATGTTGGTGTAATTCAAACCTGATCATGGTCATATCCTGGCAAATAAAACATTACAGCGAATTGAGCGTGAATGAGTTTCACGATCTCATTGCCTTGCGTATTGCTGTTTTTGTGGTGGAACAAAACTGTCCCTACCAGGAACTGGATGGAAAAGACAAAAAAGCATATCATCTCAT
>CAIYQV010000438.1 GCA_903928365.1 uncultured Flavobacteriia bacterium | reverse complement strand
CTTCGGGAGTCGATCGCTACGGAATCAATTTGACTTTCCTCGGTTGAACCAAATGACTGTGCGCCAATGATTTCGAGGATGTCAGCATGTGAAAGTTGTAATTTCAATGTGCTATCTTGTTGTAGCACGAACGGCAAAGAGGTTGGTATTTTTCAACTGCTCCAACGAGCACTTGTCCAGTTTCTGTTACGGTTCGATGCGAAAACTGAGCTAAATTACCACAAGAAACGCAAATAGCATGCACTTTGGTGACGTATTCAGCAATGGCAAGTAATGCAGGCATGGGTCCAAAGGGCACACCTTTGTAATCCATATCCAGACCAGCGAGGATCACACGCACCCCTTTTTTTGCCAGGACATTCGAAACTTCTGTGATTCCTTCATCAAAGAATTGCGCTTCGTCGACAGCTACCACTTTCTCGTTGGTCCAGATCTTCAGAATTTCAGATGAATGATCGATTACATGTGCGCTGAGGCTGCTACCCTGATGGCTGACAACATTCTCTTCGTGGTAGCGGTCATCGATCTTAGGTTTGAACAAGAGTAATCTCTGATTGGCGAATTGTGCGCGCTTCAATCTTCGGATAAGTTCTTCCGTTTTTCCGGAAAACATAGAGCCGCAAACGACTTCGATCCAACCGTTTTGTCTTCCTTCACCCGGGAATTGCTCTAAGAACATGTGTTTGCATTTAAAGGTTTTCAACAATCATCAGAAGAGAAAAATAGTGGTTTTCAGCTCGCTGCGATCGCATTGCTTTTGGTAACTTTACACATCGAAAGTCGTTAATTTGGAGTTTACTTCAAACACTCCGTTAGCAATTCGATTCGAATGTTGAAAAATTGATCTGATAGCACCATGGCAAACCAACAAAAACTCGGAAAAACACTGGAGGAACTTCAAACACTCATCGCTCGGCTGAAAGCGGGGGATCTGCAATTGAATGAACTGGAATCACTTGTATTAAATGCCCGCGAACTGTATGAACTTTCACTCGTTTTACGTTACAAGGCCTATGAAAATCAGGTTCAGGGAGCCATAGAAGAAGTCCATTCTGCTGTTATTTCTGATGCTCCAAAAGAGGTGGAAGAAGAAGAGAATGCTTCTATTTCGGAATCCTTTGTGAATGAAGAAGTGGTACAACCAGCCATTGAATTCAGTTTGTTCGATGAACCGGAGAAATTGCCATCCTTGGAAAAAGAAGAGCCATCGGTAGAGGAAGTGCACCATGCTACTGAAGCTGAAAGTGAGCCTGTGATTATGCAGGAGCAATTAGCGGAGGAGCCTGAAGTAGCGTCTGAGATCATTGCTGAAGTAGAGGCGCCTTTAGTAGAAACGAACGTGTTCACTGAAGAATGGGTGGTGGAGCAAGTACCTGTTGCTGAATCAAATGAATTCGTGAAACGTTTTTCTGCCATCGATCCGTCGATACAGCATCAATTGGCTATGTCAAGGCTAGACACCTTGATTGGTTCTTTTGGTTTGAATGAGCGCTTGCAGTTTATCAATGAATTATTTGACGGTTCCAGCGAGGCATTTTCAGAAGCGATTAAATCCATTGATGCGCAATCGGACCAACTTGCGGCGCTTCGGAAGGCTTCCAATCTGGCAGAACAATTCAGTTGGGATCACGATAGTGAAACCGTAGAAGAGTTTGTGTTGAAGATCAAGCGACGCTATGCCTAAGGGCAAATTGATCCTGGCGATCAATCTTATTTCGAGCCTTTTTTCTTGGTCACAAGACGAATTACCAACAGCATATGCTCGTTCCGTCGCTCAAGTACTCTGTTCTCCTGAGTTTCATGGAAGGGGTTATGTACAAAAGGGAGATTCGCTGGCATCAGTTTATCTGTCTGAAGAATTCAACAAGCTAGGTTTAAAGCCGCTGAAGGGAACTTATTTTCAGGAATTTGCTCATGATGTAAATACGTTTCCGGGTAAAATGACGGTCATTGCGGATGGAGACACCCTTCTTCCCGGTGAAGAATATTTGGTAGATCCCTCTTGTCCTTCGGTGAATTTGATCCTGCGTTTTAAGAAGATCTCTCCTGCGGAGGCTGTGCAGAAAGCAATGCTTCAAAAGGCTATGGGAGAGGTAGTGAATGGTGGAAGGACCAATGCCTTTTTACTTGATCTGAGAACGGCTACCGCGGATACCCTAAAGATGTTGAATGGTATCCCTGAAATGCTTGCTTCATTTGCGCATACGGTTGTTTGGACCAATCAGAAACTCACCTGGTCGGTATCTTCGGAGCAATTGCCTTATCCGTTACTTCAGATTATCGGAAATGTGCCTTTGAACAAAGAAATAGCCATCGATATTCAGTCTGAATTCATAAAAAAGTATCGTTCTAGAAACGTCATTGGATATTTGCCGGCGTCTAAAAGAACAAAACGAACGATCGTGCTTTCTGCCCATTACGACCATTTGGGTAGGATGGGTGTGCAAACGTATTTCCCGGGTGCCAATGACAATGCCAGTGGTACGGCAACGCTTCTGGCTGTCGCTAAAGAATTGGCAAAAACAAAACGAAAAGTCAATTATGTGTTCATTGCCTTCGCCGGTGAAGAGGCCGGTTTGGTTGGTTCGCATTATTTCACGGAACATCCGTTGCTAAAGCTCAAAAGGATTCGATTTCTTCTGAATCTGGATATCATGGGAAGTGGGGAAGAGGGGATAACGGTAGTTAACGCGACCAAACATCCCGAAGAATTTCAGTTGCTTCAGAAGATCAATACGGAAGCTAGTCTCTTGACGCAAGTTAAATCCCGTGGTCCAGCAGCCAATTCGGACCATTATTGGTTTTCAGAGAAAGGCGTACCAGCCTTCTTTATTTACACGATGGGTCCGAATAAGAATTACCACGACATTCACGATACATACGAAAACCTGACATTCGCCGAAACCAATGATTTGATTCAACTGATCACACGGTTTT
>CAIYQV010000437.1 GCA_903928365.1 uncultured Flavobacteriia bacterium | reverse complement strand
GATCTGAACGCACGAAAGGATTCTGTTGGCTTTCAGAAATTAAACAAAGGAGATATTTCTTTGATCGAAAAAGGAATAGCCAGCCGCGAAGAAGGAGAAGGAGGACTTTGGGCAAGATGGAACGGGGTGAAATTTCAGCTACAAAACAACATCGACCCCAACGGACATTCCATGTTACAGCGAATCGAATACTGGAAAACGGCATGGAAGATTATTCAAAAAAATTATTTGATCGGTGTCGGAACGGGCGACGTACAGCAGGCATTCGACTGGCAATATGCTCAAGACAACAGCCGCCTCTTACCGGAATACCGTTTAAGAGCGCACAACACCTATTTAACGAGCTGGATTAGTTTTGGCATTTTCGGATTAGTCATTCTTATATGGATGATTCTATCCTTTATTACATCAAGCTTGAAAAACACTTCGCCGTTGGCATTTGTATTTATGCTTGTTGCAGCGAGTACGTTCATTTTGGAAGATACGCTCGAAACACAGATGGGCGCTTCCTTTTTTGCTTTCTTTTACGGACTCTTCTGCTCTGAAGAAAGAAAAACTAAGGATTCTTTTTAAATATATTTCCAACCTCCTTACCAATCTTTTGAATGGCTTCAACTCCCTTAGAGAGGGCAGCTGCATCGAAGTCATCGTAACTTCCATAAATATTTTCAAGTGAATTCTGTCCCGGATAGATAAGTATCACATCATTTTCACTGTATCCCTTTTCAATTTTGGAAGGAAAACTATCCGTATTTGAATTGTGTGATACACCCCCATTACGAGCTCCGGCAAATACAATCAAATCTTCCTCTGATCTGGCCGCATGCAAAAGAAAGAAATCATCTACATCTTCAATTTCTACACATTTTGTCGTCACGAGGATTCTATTGGATTCGGCGACTTTTAACCATCGTTCGTAGGTAGCTTGCGTTGCATATAATTCTACAGAGATATTCAATTGTTTTGATAACCTTAAAATTCGCTCAACCCACAGTGGAAAAGCTTGCTCCAATTCAGCAAAACGATTACATATCACCAAAATGCGCTCATAACTCACTGAGGGTTTATCTAACTGACAAAAGAATATCGTCTTTTCGCATACATCCATCAAATGAGCTCTGTCGTCTCCAACAATTCGTTTGAGTAAATTCATTTTTCTACTATCGTTCAAAACCACTATGTCGGTTACCAATTCCTTTGACACCCTGGCAATTCCAGAAGACAAGTTGTGGTCTATCGTTGCTATAGTATTCAACTTGGTTTCGTGTCCGGAGTAGTGCTTCACAATTTCTTCAAGAGATTTACGTGATTTTCGAATCATATTCTCCGCGTCCTCATTGTTTGGGTAAACACTCGCCACTGAAATAGGATTGATCACTTTCGGATCGGAAATTAATACCGCAAAATCCAGAAGAGATTCGTTCCCTTTCAATTCATTCATAGAAACAAGTAAATGTTTGTTCCTTAATTTCGTCTCCATCTCTTCAACCTCCCCATTTTCCGAAATCTGAATCAAAAGTCGTTTCCCGGCATTTTCCGTCACAAAAGATGCTGTAAGACAGGTAAATAATATGAGTACTACCGTTCCATTGACCACATTAATATCTAAAATACCGTGCCCATCATTGTATCCTACCATGATAATAGCCAGGGTTGCTGCAGCGTGCGAAGAACTCAAACCAAAAATGACCTGGCGTTCAGCTCCTGTCATTCTGAAAATTAGTTGAGTCAGCAATGCTGCGAGCCACTTACTGAACAACGCAAATGCAGTAAGAACACCCGCAATGATCAATGGCCAACTCCCAGTAAAGAATACCTTGTAATCTACTACCATACCTACGGAAATCAGGAAAAATGGAATAAACAAGGTATTACCGATGAATTCTACCCTATTCATCAAAATAGAGTTGTGGGGTATGAGTCGGTTTAATACCAATCCGGCAACGAAAGCACCGATAATGTGTTCTACACCTGCAACCTCTGCGAGGAATGCAGCAAAAAACACGATGGAGAGTACGAAAATGTATTGTGCATTCTTTTCGCTGTCCAATTTACTGAAGAACCAACGAGCGATCCTTGGGATCATGAAGAACATAATCAGTGCAAAAATCGTCAGGGAGGTCAGCAAACGTACCCAAAAGGCTGTATCCAAATCACCTTCCGTAGAACTCGATATTACGGTAAGAATAATAAGAACCGCCGTATCGGTCAAAATAGTACCTCCAACGGTAATCGCCACTGCGGCATTTTTAGTCAGACCATATTTGCTGATTATCGGATAAGCAACCAATGTATGTGTGGCAAACATGCTGGCAGTAAGCCAACTGGCAGTCTGTGACAACCCTAATCCGTAAAGGCAAAGTGGATAACCTAAAAGTATGGGAACAAAGAATGTAAGCGAACCAAATGCAATACTTTTCTTGTAATACTTTTTAAACTCATTCAAATCCAATTCCAGCCCGGCAATGAACATGATGTAAAGAAGTCCAATGGTTGAAAACAACTCGATATCAAAGTAACCCTGTGAATCCATAGCTTTCCTGCCTATGAGGCCAAAACCATGCGGACCAATTAATATCCCTGACAAAATCAATCCGATAATCCCGGGAATTCTAATCTTTCTTAAGATAATTGGCGACAAAAGAATTATGAGCAGCAAAAGAGAAAAAACCAGCACTGGATTCTTGAGCGGAAGTTGCATTTCCCTTAAAAAATGTTCGAAAAAGTAGTTCATTACTCTAAGCTCTAATAGTTCTTCAAAAGTAGTTTGTATACGGAACAACGAGTAAATAGATACGATTTAGTAACATTATTTTAATCCCTGTCTTCGGCCTTCGATTCCCTTGATTCAACCGAAATCCCTACTTTTGCCCAAAATCTTTCCCGTGCGTTTCGAGCTGACCAAAGAATTCTTAGACGAACTCAGAGCCAAAGTAGCTGAGCAGGATGGTCATTGGATCAGCGAGCACCTCCTCGAATTGCACTACGCAGATATTGCCGAAGTGCTGGATCTTCTGAGTAATGAAGAAGCCAAATACATCTATTTTCAGCTGGAAGAAGATGTTCAGGCCGACGTTCTTATGGAGCTTGAGGAGGAAGTCCGTGATCGTTTCCTGTCTTCTCTCTCCACCAAAGAGATTGCAGATCAGCTCGAAAACCTCGATTCGGATGACGCCGCGGATATCCTTGGAGAATTTTCTGAAGAACAGATCCAGGAAGTCATCTCTCACATGGAAGATGACGAGGCGGCAGAGGATATCGTCGACCTTCTTAATTACGATGAAGACACTGCTGGTGGTCTGATGCAGAAAGAGTTCATTCAGGCGCGCCTCGATTGGCCGGTAGACCGCTGTCTGGTGGAATTGCGTCGTCAGGCGGAAGACGTGGAGAAAGTCTACACCATTTATGTGGTGGATGACATTAACAAGCTTGTCGGTTTGTTGTCCCTAAAGCGTTTGCTTTTCGCGAGTCCAAAAACAAAGATTATTGACCTTTACAACGGGAAGAACATCATCTCTGTGAAAACCAGCGACAGCAAGGAGGACGTCGCTAAGATCATGGAAAAATACGACCTGGTTTCCGTTCCTGTTGTTGATTTGCAAAACAAGCTCGTTGGACGTATTACGCTCGATGACGTGGTAGATGTGATCAAAGAGGAAGCCGACAAAGATTTCCAATTGGCGTCTGGTATCTCCGAGCGTATTGACGGCACCTTCAGTATCTGGAGAAATACCCGTGCACGCATTCCCTGGCTGATCATTGCCATGCTTGGAGGAACTTTAGGCGCTCAAGTGATCTCCCGATTTGAGGTAGGCATTACGGAAATTCCCGCACTGGCTTTTTTCATCCCACTGATCACAGCGATGGGAGGAAATGTAGGTGTGCAATCTTCTGCTATTGTGGTACAATCGATTGCTAAAGGGAACGACCAGTTCGCCGGGATCCTATCCAAGATGTACAAAGAATTTCTCGTGGCACTCGTAAATGGACTGGTACTTTCAGCTATGATCTTCGGTATTGCCTATTATT
>CAIYQV010000436.1 GCA_903928365.1 uncultured Flavobacteriia bacterium | reverse complement strand
GATCAAGTACAGAAAGGTACTCCTTTATTCGTGATCGAAGCCATGAAAATGGAGACTACGGTAACTGCTACACGTGATGGTATTGTGAAACGGATTAACATTCCAGATAATACGCTTGTGGAACAGGATGATTGTGTGCTAAAGTTGGATTAGACAATTTAGTTATAAAAAAAGCCTTTCGAATTTTCGAAAGGCTTTTTTGTGATCCCGTTTGGATTCGAACCAAAGACCTACTGCTTAGAAGGCAGTTGCTCTATCCAGCTGAGCTACGGGACCTTTTAAAACTAAAAAGGGGGATGATTGCTCATCCCCCTTGTCGGGGCGGCAGGATTCGAACCTGCGACCTCCTGGTCCCAAACCAGGCGCGATGACCGGACTACGCTACGCCCCGTATTTTTTAATACTTCACTATTTCAAAGCGGAGAACCGAACCTGCGACCTTCCCGACTGTAACGTCGGGACGCTATGACCGGACTACGCTACGCTCCGTATTTTTTAAATACTTCACTATTTCAAAGCGGAGACCGAACCTGCTACCTTCCCGACTGCAACGTCGGGACGCGATGACTGGACTACGCTACGCTCAAAGTTTCAATAAGTGTTTCGTTTCAGAACGTTTTCTGTAAACGGAGTGCAAAGCTAACAAGTTTTCTTTAAAAAGCAATAGTTACTTTATACATTGCGGATAGAGAGATGTCATCTTGCCAATGAATTTGGATTTCAATAAAAGAATTCTCTTGTCTGCAAAGACAATCAATAGTAAGAAGGACCTATTTAGCTTTACAATAAGCGGAGAGAGCGGGATTCGAACCCGCGGTACAGTTACCCGTACGTCAGTTTAGCAAACTGGTGGTTTCAGCCACTCACCCATCCCTCCTGGGTTCAAAGAACTAGGGGGCAAAAATAATAATTCAATGGATAAAATGAACGTCTTCCCAAAAAAAAGACAAGAATAATAGGTAAAATGAAAAGAAATGAAGATTAGCAGTTAGGGTTTCCACCTAGGCACTGACGATTTCTTTTTTAAGAAGTTCAATTTTTTTGAGAAAACGATGACATTCGTTCCTGGTTTGATCATCTTTGTGACCTTCAATGATCCGCTTCTCGATTTCCATAGCTTGAGCACTTAGATCATCATAGCCAAGTTGTTTGAGTGATGATTTGAATTTGTGCACCTCAAATTGCAATACCTCAAAATTTTCTTCTTTCAACGCATTATCGAATACACTCATAAATTCAATCACAGCTTTTTCAAATAATCCTTTAAGGGCGTCGTTCAAATCAATCTTAGGTTTTTTTTCGATTGGCTTTCTTAAGGGGTTTACAACACTGTGCGTCAATATTTTTCGATAAAGATCGCTCTCATTGATAGGTTTTGAGATGAAATCATTGGCGCCAACAGCATAGCACAGTTCGATGTCGCGCTCAATCGTATTACCTGACTGAACAATAATAGGTATGTTCAACTCAAGATTCTTGCGAATAAATGTAGTACATTCTATACCACTCATGTGTGGCATACGAATATCCATGAGTAATAGGTCATAGTCAGCATCTTTCCTTAAAATTTCGATGGCCTTTAAACCGTCTTCTGCGGTCATAGTGATTCCCCCTTTCTCTTGAAGGATATGGGAAAGGAAATGACAATTGATCTCATTGTCATCTATGATTAGAATTTTTCTGTTCTTTAAATCGATTTCCTCATTTTGAGTAAGTTCCTGAAGAGCTGCTCCTTCTGAAGTCTTTAAAGGAATACGAACGGTAAAAGTAGTGCCATATCCGATTTTGGAGTTGACATCGATGACCCCATTCATTCGCTCAATGATTTCTTTAACAATGGTTAATCCTAAACCTGATCCGCCGTATTTGATCTCTATCTCGTCGCTCACCTGATAAAATTTATCAAAAACGTGAGGGAGCTTTTCGGGCGGGATTCCAATTCCACTGTCCTTTACTTCAAACTCTGCAAAAGGTGCATCTTCCTTGATAAGGTGTTTAACTTTCAACGAAACATGTCCTTTCTCAGTGAATTTTATAGCGTTACTAAGCAGATTGTTTAATATCTGACGCAATCGTAACTCATCTGACTGAATATAGGCAGGCAGCTTTTTGTCAATGGAAAGTTTCAATGTTAAACCTTTGCTTTTGGCATTGAATTCCATAACGCGAAAAATGTCTTTCAGAAGTGTTTCGAGATTCATATCGAATTCAACCACCCTGAATTCATTGTCCTGAATTTTAGAAATGTCGAGAACATCATTCACAAGACTTAGAAGCACCTGGGACTGCTCGCGTATCAGTTTTATATGATCTAATTGATCTCTTTCTAGTTGCGATTGTTCCAGGATTCGAAGCAACCCCATGATACTGTTCAATGGAGTGCGCAATTCATGATTCATTTTTGCAGTAAACTGACTTTGTACCCTGAAGGCTTCGTTCACTTTAGTATATGCTTGGTTTAGTTTTTGAGCATATTCAGATTCTGCTTCGGATTGGAGCATTTTAACATACTGATTGGCAACCAGTCTGCAAATAAAATCGAGTACATCTCGGTGTACCTGGGTGAAAAAGTCAGGTTTTTCACTCGCAAACCCAATGGATCCTAATGATTTAGTTTCGGTACAAATGGGCATCCATAATCTGGATCGAATTTCCTTTTTCCGTTTGTTGTCTTTGACATATTCTGGAAT
The DNA here is from genome assembly GCA_903928365.1 of uncultured Flavobacteriia bacterium. GTDB lineage: Bacteria > Bacteroidota > Bacteroidia > Flavobacteriales_D > Crocinitomicaceae > M0103. The sequence goes on along the minus strand of CAIYQV010000436.1, from coordinate 640 downwards.
GTACTCAGAGTGCATGTCTGTAACGTATAACACTTCTCGTGTTTTGAAAACGTGTCCAGGGTGTCGTTCCATTGCTGTACGTTCATTGATCTCATTTTCCTCATCAGTGAACCCGTTGGCATATAATAATTTCAATTTGTTCTCTGAAGGTATCCATAAATAAATACCACTATAAGGAACAGGGACAAATCGCTCGACAATTTGATGTGCAGCCTTGGCAAGTGCGGACACATCTTTTGCATTCAGTATTTCATCTGAAACATCCCTGAGGATATGTATGAGGTCGTCAGGAATCACAATGCCTCAAATGCTTCATAAGCTGCTTCACACACAATTTCATCCTGAGAATAATGTCCTCCACTAACTCCAATACCACCAATGATCTCGCCTTTGTAAATTAGTGGCTTTCCTCCTCCAAGTAGACTAAAATTCTCAAGGGAATCTACGCCATTCATTAAAATAGGATCATCCTTAATGAAATCATACCAGGTAGAGCCAGTCGGCATCCCAAAGCCAATGGCCGTAAATGCTTTTTTAAAAGCGGCCTTGTCTGCAAACAGAATAGTATTATCCATTTTTGCATAAAACTTAATTTTTCCCGATTTATCAAGTACAGTAAAAACAATGTTTAATCCTATTT
>CAIYQV010000435.1 GCA_903928365.1 uncultured Flavobacteriia bacterium | reverse complement strand
CCGCGTCTATGTAGATAAAATCGCCTGCCGAAATAACTGTTAAAGCATGCTTGAATGAACCAAATGGTGCACTGGCCGTTCCTGCATTCGCATCATTACCAACTGCAGAACAGAAAATATCTCCAGTGGTAATATTGTCATTCACATACCAATTTGTGGCAAGTGTATGGTTTGAAATAATCACAAGCAATGCGATTAAAGAAATCCGAAAATTCATGAATTGAAAAATGATAGGTGAGTGCTTAGTTTTTTCCCTCATCTGAATTATAGTTTTTGCAGAGCATCTTACAAGAAGTGCGTTAATTTACCAAATTTAGATTGTTTCAGCATTAACACACAAAGAATGTTGTTTGTGCTATTGAAATGTTGCCATGTGTAAACTTTTAGAGGTCAATGGCTAGGAAAGGAGTGGCAAATGGTTATCGTTGCTTATTCGATAATAATGATTTTTTTGGTGACTGCCTGATCCTGATAGCTGAAAGTAACCAGTACATAACCATTTACATCAACGCTTATTTGGGTGCCGTTCTGATCATTTGCTTCAAACTCTCTTAACTTCACTCCCATTGCATTGGCGATAGTTACCTTTTCCACCTCTTCCGGATAATTCATGAAGAACGTACCCGTACTAGGATTCGGATATACGCTGATATCCCCCTCTTTCAACTCAAATGGAATTGGAGCATTGACTAATAAAGCGTTGTATGCATTGATTCGGCCGTTACCATAATAATCATCCTTCCCAACCTTATCCTCAGCAGCTGTTCCGATCTGATCATCTGCCGTTGATTCGATCAAATCCTTTATTTCCATGTTGGAAGCATCAGGTAATTGTGCTCGCAACAAAGAAGCTAATCCGGAAACATAAGCCGTTGCCTGAGATGTACCGGAGAAATACGTATTGTAATCTGAATTGTCTTTGTGACTTAACCCATATATGTAACTACCTGGGGCAACCACAGAAATGTGCGAACCAAAATTACTTCCGGAAGTAGCACTCCAGTTGAATACCTCACTTCGTGTATCATCCGGGTCTGTTGCACCAACGGCGATCACACCGGAAACATTTGAAGGGTAAGACACCTTGTTGCTTGCATTATTACCCATTGCAACCACAACGATTACGTTTTTTGAAAGTGCATAATTTACAGCGTCGGTCAAGGCTTGAGATTCTGTTTCACCACCTAATGACATATTCAAGACATCTGCACCATGATCTACTGCGTAGTAAATTGCTTCAATCCACCAAGAGTAGTAGGCATTTGTTTGGTTCATTACTTTAAGATTCATCAATTTACAATTCCAGTCCATACCTGCAAATCCTGCAGTGTTATTGGCATTTGCACCGATAACCGATGCGATGTTGGTTCCATGACCATTCTCGTCCATGGGGTTATTGTCCTTATCCGCAAAATCCCAACCGTTGAAGTCATCGATCAAACCATTTCCATCGTCATCCAACCCATTATTCGGAACTTCTTCATAATTCACCCAGATTCTTCCAGCGAAATCCGGATGATCCCATTTTACTCCTGTATCAATGATCGCAACAATTACACTGGAATCTCCTTGTTCGATAGCCCAAGCCTTTTCCATATCGATATCTGCCCCTTTCTTAGAAGCTGTAAATGGAATATTTCCATTATTCTGCATTGCCCATTGTTTGTAATACTGTGCATCTGTAGGCCTTATTTGTTCTTCACCGCACAAGACTGCCAACTCATCTTTTTCTGCATACAATACATTTTCATTAGCCTTAAGCTGACCAAGATGATCTATTCCATTCTCTTTAACGAGTGTCAATGTCATGAAGGTGGTTCCTTCAGATGTTTTAAAGCAACGTGTATCGATCAATTGTTTTTCTGAGAACATATTTCCAATCGCCATTGATTTGGATTCCCCATTTCCATTCTTTAATCGTACGATAAAGCGTTCAGTTTCTATTTGTCCAAAACCAAAAAGGATGATCGCTGAAAAAACAACTGTTAAAAGTGTCTTTGTTGCGTTTGTCTGAGTATGCTGTGTTGCTTTCATGAAACAAAGCAAGCCAAGATCCCAGTCAAAATAAATTAATAAGAACAGGTAGAACTTATTTTACAAAAACCTATTTAAGCAAGGCTAAGTGAAAGCAACCGAGAAGATAAGTAGTACTACGTAAGAAGGACTTTAATCGCCTCCGTACATCATTAGAAATGCCTTGAGAAATTCACCGATGTCTCCATCCATAACAGCATCTACATTACCCGTTTCATGTCCAGTGCGCACATCCTTCACCAATTTGTATGGGTGCATGACGTAATTGCGAATCTGTGAACCCCATTCGATCTTTTTCTTACCTGCTTCGATCTCGCTTCGTTTTTCTAATCTGGCGCGCAGCTCCAGTTCATACAATTGCGAGCGAAGTAATTGCATTGCCTTTTCTTTATTGGCAAGTTGAGATCTGGACTCCGAGTTTTCAATAATAATTCCTGATGGAGCGTGTTTCAAACGGACGGCCGTTTCTACTTTATTGACATTCTGACCACCTGCACCACCCGATCGGAACGTATCCCAAGTAATGTCCGCAGGATTAATGTTGATCTCAATATTATCATCCACCAACGGATAAACATACACTGAAACGAAAGAAGTATGTCGTTTGGCATTGGAATCGAACGGTGAAATACGTACTAAGCGGTGGACACCATTTTCTCCTTTCAAATAACCAAAAGCAAATTCCCCTTCAAATTCCAAGGTAACGGTTTTCACGCCGGCCACATCTCCTTCCTGAAAATTCAGTTCTTTGATCTTATAACCATTCTTTTGGCCCCACATCATATACATACGCATAAGCATAGACGCCCAATCACAACTTTCCGTACCACCTGCACCCGCCGTTATCTGTAATACTGCACTGAGAGCATCCTCCTCTCCTGAAAGCATATTCTGAAGCTCCAGTTCTTCTACTTCGAGTAACAGTGCTTTGTGCGCCTCATCCACTTCCTCTTCTTCAGCAGCCCCCTCTTTCACAAATTCGATCAATACCTCAAGATCATCATAGGCCGTTTTCAAACGGTCGTACGCTTCGATCCAAAATTTTAAAGTTCGTATGGATTTCATCTGGATTTCAGCAGCCTTTGGGTCATCCCAAAAGGTTGGATCCTGCGTTCGAAGTTCTTCTTCTTGCAATTGAACTCGTTTTTCACCAATCTTCAAATACGAAGCGATTGCCTCGATCCTGCCAGAAATTTCCTTAAGCTGATCCTGATTTACCATACGCGCAAAAATAATAAAAATGGGGCACCTTGGGCTTAACATCTTGCCCTATAGTGTTCAAATCTGTCAGGCACTTGTGGAGAATTAAAACGCGATGAAGAACGTACCACGTTGGAAAAATTATACTTTTGCCCAAAATACATGCAGAATGAACGTTCCGGAAAATTTAAAGTACACAAAAGACCATGAGTGGGTGCGCGTAGAGGGTGACATCGCAGTCGTAGGTATTACTGATTTTGCTCAAGGAGAATTGGGTGACATCGTTTATGTTGAAATTGAAACAGAAGGAGAAACCCTGGATCAGGAAGAAGTTTTCGGTTCTGTAGAAGCAGTAAAAACTGTTTCTGACCTGTTCATGCCGGTAAGCGGTGAGATCATTGAGTTTAACGGAAATCTGGAGTCTAACCCAGAATTGGTAAACTCAGATCCATTTGGTGACGGATGGATGATCAAAGTAAAATTATCTGATCTTTCTCAGATCGATGAGTTGCTTGACGCTGCTGGTTATAGTGCATTGATAGGATAATTTTTTTCCTCCAACTAATAAGTCCCCGGAATGTATTTTCGGGGATTTTTTTTATCTTGTCTTATGAGCAACTTATTTTGGATTCTTTTAACCATATTGTTTTTCAAGTCCACTTCGGCATTTTCACAAGAGGACACGCTCATCTATGAAAACCCGCAACCTGAACCTGAATTTCCAGGAGGGTTTGATTCATTAATGGTTTGGATCCAACAGGATCTGTTGTACAATGAAGAGGTATATGCAGAAATGGGTTCGCATTGTTTCACGCATGTATTTCTGGATTTTGTAGTCGAAAAAGACGGAACCTTAAGCCATATAAAAGCACATAATAAATGCAGTACAGATCTTAGCTACTATGTTGATCTACTTCAACGTAGCCCGAAATGGTCTCCGGGAAAATACAGAGGACAAGTAGTGAGATGCAGGTATCGATTACCCCTCACAATCGATCTGGAATGATTTAATAGGAACTTGTTGCTCCTCCGATATTCTCAATAGGATGCCAGGTTGTTTTTACTTCCTGTAAATCCGATAACAGATACAGATCTTGAGCATCTGCGGCCATCCAGTTTTTATCATATACAAGTACCCTTTTCACATTTGAAGAAGCGTATTCCCTAATTAACTTAATAGTCTCTTTGTCTTTCCCAGCATACCAAACCGCGTTTACATCCATGTGAGTGGCAAAAGTTTCCAGAAGTTCTGTTTGTATTCCGGTGAGTATATTTACCACACCTCCCGGTAGATCGGATGAATTCAGCACCTCTGCTAACGTAATCGCACACAAAGGCAATTTCTCTGATGCCAGCACCAAACAGGTATTACCACCGGCAATGGCAGGAAGAATAGCTGACACCAATCCAATCAAAGAAGAATCTTGCGGAGCCAAGACGCCAATAACTCCCATAGGTTCATGTACTGAAAAATTAAAATGCGAGGAAGCAACCGGGTTTACAGAACTCAGTACCTGAACATATTTATCACACCACCCTGCATAATAAACCATTCGGTCCACCGAAAGATCTACCTCTTTATTCGCCTGGGTTTTAGAATTTCCCTGAGCAACCAACTCAGTAATAAACTGCTCTCTTCTGCCCTCCAACATTTCTGCCATTCTGTAAAGGATTTGGCCACGGTTGAATGCAGTGCGCTCCGACCATGAACCAAAGGCTTTACGCGCTGCTTGTACCGCATTTCTGGCATCCTTTCGTGAGGACAAACAAATATTTGCGATGGTACTGCCTTTTTTATCCATCAAAGGGTAATACCGTCCTGATTCAGTTCGCGGAAACTGTCCGCCGATGTATAACTTATATGTCTTCAAAATCTCCAATCTTGTCATGTCAGCTCCATTTCACATATGCCTGCAAGCCATGAAGGCCGCCTTCTCTTCCAAAACCACTTTCCTTATACCCTCCAAAAGGTGAGGTAGGATCGAACTTATTATAGGTATTGGCCCAAACCACACCTGCACGCAATTTCGTAGTCAAATTAAATATACGTGATCCTTTGTCGGTCCAAACTCCTGCGGCCAAACCATAAGGAGAGTTATTTGCTTTTTGAATCACCTCATCAACGGTACGAAAAGTTTGGATGGTAAGCACCGGGCCAAAGATTTCCTCTTGCGCAATCACACTTGATTGAGCTACATTGGTAAAAATAGTCGGTGCACAATAATATCCTTTTGAGGGGACAGTACATTTAGGTTGATACATTTCTGCGCCTTCCTTTTTACCAATTTCTATGTACTTCTTAATGGTCTGAAGCTGCTCCTTGGAGTTGATCGCTCCAATATCCGTATTCTTATCCAGGGGGTCTCCTACATATAATGAGTCCATCCGCTGACGTAATTTTTTAATCACAAGTTCAGCTACATTTTCCTGCACAAAAAGTCTGGATCCAGCACAACAGACATGTCCCTGGTTAAAGAAGATCCCATTTACAATACCTTCGATAGCCTGATCGATTGGCGCATCGTCGAAAATGATATTGGCAGATTTCCCACCTAATTCAAGAGTCAACTTCTTATCGGTGCCCGCAATTGCCTTCTGAATACGCTTTCCGACACCTGTTGAACCCGTAAATGCAATTTTGTCCACATCCCGATGATCCACTAATGCCGCACCGGTATCTCCATAACCAGTCACAATATTTACTACCCCTGCCGGCAAACCTGCATCATGAAATATCTCAGCTAGTTTAAGTGCCGTCAAGGGTGTTGTTTCTGCCGGCTTCAACACAACTGTATTCCCTGTTGCCAATGCAGGAGCGATCTTCCAAGCAGCCATCAACAAAGGAAAATTCCATGGAATGATCTGCCCTGCCACGCCTAATGGTTCCACTTTCCTGTTTGGAAAGGCATAATCCAGTTTATCCGCCCAACCAGCGTAGTAGAAGAAATGATTAGCAGCCAAAGGCACATCAATATCTCTCGACTCCCGTATCGTTTTGCCTGCATCAAGCGTTTCGATCACAGCAAATTCACGCGCACGTTCCTGCATGAGTCGCGCTATTCGGTACAAGTATTTTCCGCGCTCAGAACCCGGTAGCTTACTCCATTCCTTAAAAGCATTTCGAGCAGCCTTAACGGCCTTGTCAATATCATCTGCATTTCCATGTGCTACCTTAGCCAACACCTTTTCATTTGCAGGATTGACTGTTTCAAAGTAGCTCTCAGACGACGGTTTAACCCACTTACCATTGATATAGAGATCATATTGTTCCTTCAGTCGAATATGTGAAGTGCTTTCTATTGAAGGAGCATAATCCCATGAAAGCAAATTCTTTTGTTGTTCTTTTTTTGCCATATTAGTCTATCGAGAAATATTCCGGCGATTGGTAGACGCCTGTTTCGGTCTTTAAAATTTGCATGAGCACATCATTAGCTAGGCTACTCGCTCCAAATCGGAACCATTCATTGGTTAGCCAGGCTTCTCCCAGTACTTCTTTTACCATTACTAAGTTGTGCAAAGCTAATTTTGACGTCGAGATACCACCCGCAGGTTTCATTCCTACCATTTTTCCGGTCTTATCAAAATGATCACGAATAGCCATAAGCATGGTATAGGTTACCTGCATTGTAGCCGCAGGTTGAATTTTGCCTGTTGATGTTTTAATGAAATCTGCGCCTGCGTGAATGGCCAAATCCGATGCTTTTCGCACATTGTCCAGTGTAGCTAACTCACCAGTCTCCAAAATCACTTTCAATCTCGCTTTTCCACATACTTCCTTGATGGAAGCAATCTCATCAAAAACAAAACTATATTCTCCAGCAAGGAATTTACCTCTCGAAATTACCATGTCGATTTCATCAGCACCTTCCTCCACGGCAAATTTCGTATCCATGATCTTTACTTCTGAAGGCGCTTGTCCTGAAGGAAAAGCGGTGGATACTGATGCTACTTTAATACCGGAATTCTTAAGTTCCGACTTTGCCAATCTTACCATAGATGGATAAACACAAACTGCTGCAACGGTGGGTAATCCAGGTAATTGATCATGTAAATGAGCTGCTTTATAACACATTTGGCGAACTTTGCCTGGGGTATCTTTCCCTTCAAGCGTGGTCAGATCGATCATATTCAAGGCCATCCGTAAGCCTTGACGCTTTGATTCGTTCTTGATACTGCGTGTTTGGAAGCGTGCAACACGTTCCTCTACACCCACTTTGTCTACGGAAGGAGACATAATAAAATCAGGGAGAAAAACGGGACGTTTAGAATTCATGGTTTGATCTATTAGGCTGCACTAATTTAAGTATTTCCCATAAAAAAAGGCCATCTCATTGAGACGGCCTTTCTTTTTTTCTAGTTTGATCATAGCTGCCCATCAGAATGGTACAATCCATTCTTATAGACTTTAACTTTCAGCAGGATACCGTCACGATCGTATTCGTATACCTTACCATCCCACAAAAGACCGTTTTTAAAGTTTCCATCCTGCCAGATTTCATCATTATTATTATAGATCTTATTGTATCCATTAGGCTGGAATTTAGCTCCCTTGGTTTTTGGAGAAGTCACTTTAGGAGCAGTTTCTTTTGATATTCCAGGATCAACGACTTTTACAGCCGGATTGACCATTTCTTTTTGTTCACTCTTCTCAACAGAACCCTCTGCATTATAAACAATGATCTCCTTAATGTCGCCGTTCTCGTAATAACGAACCGCTTTACCTGTCGGCTTGCCATCATTCGCAGTGTATTCAAATTCTACCTGACCGTTGGGATAGAAGTATTTAACAGAGCCTTGCTCCTTACCAGTCTCATTGTATTTAGCCTGATACTCCACCTTACCATTCTCGTGGAAACGTTTTAATGAATCCTGATATAAGTTTCGAACGAACGTTCCTTGCTCTTTCACTTTTCCATTCGCAAAGTATTTCACATAAGGACCTTGAGGACGATTATTGACGTACTCACCTACTAGTTTTGGTGTTTCTCCGTCATTGTGATACTTGATCCATTTACCCTCTTTACGATCGTCTTTGTAATCACCCTCTTCAATTTTTCCATCAGCCGGATAACCTTCTTGAGGACGGTCTTTACCAAAATAGATCCAACGGCCCTGTTTCCTGCCTTCGGTATCTTTTTTATTGATATCACCTGGCTGTCCAGCTTGAAAAAAAGCAGCATGAGTTGTACTAACTTGTAGAAAGAAGAAGGAGAGAAAAATAAGTGCTGATCGTGTCAAAGACATGTGTAAAATATTTTTCAGTACATGCAATGTAAGAATATTATTTAATATGCATGCAAAGTATCATCTATTTTTTCGTCAAAGTTAACTAAAGTTTCGACGAACATACTATTTCTGTGTTGAAGTTTTCAGCAAGTCAATATTCACATTTTCCAACATCACAGATACAATTTCACCAATCCCGTAGCGTGCAGACCATCCCCAATCTCTTGAAGCAGCCGAATCATCTATGGACCTTGGCCAACTATCTGCGATCGCTTGTCTGAAATCTGGTTTATATTCCATTTTAAAATCCGGAAGATGCTTTTTTATTTCATTTGCCAATTCTGACGGAGTAAAACTGCATCCAGCCAGATTATAGGAAGACCTTATTTTGAGAGAATTTGCATCTGCTTCCATCAATTCAACAGTGGCGCGAATGGCATCTTCCATATACATCATTGGAAGTTCACTATCACTACTCAGGAAAGAGACATACTGATTGTTGAGCTTTGCCTGGTAGAAAATATCTACTGCGTAATCTGTGGTACCACCACCTGGAAGAGAGGTGTATGAGATCAAGCCGGGATAACGAATGCTTCGAACATCTACATGATGCTTTTGATGGTAATATTCACACCACCGTTCTCCCGCCAGTTTCGAGATCCCATAAATCGTTGTTGGTTCTGTAATCGTAAACTGAGGTGTTTTATCTCTGGGAGTGGTTGGACCAAAAACAGCTATCGAACTAGGCCAAAAGATCTTTTTAACCACGCCTTCTTTAGCAAGATCTAAAATCGTGAACAAACCTTCCATGTTGAGTCTCCATGCAAAATCAGGGTGTTTTTCTGCCGTAGCCGAAAGTAATGCAGCCAACAGATACACTTCTGTAATTCCCTCATTCATGATGTAAGCCCTTACAGCTTCACGATCCAGAATGTCCATCTTTGCATAGGGTCCAGAAGCCAGAATTTCAGGCACTTCGTCCTTCACATCCGCAGCAATGACCGCATTGACGCCCTTTCTTTTCCTAAGTTCCAGGACCAACTCAGTGCCGATCTGTCCGCAAGCTCCAATAATGATCGTTTTGCCCATTGATATGCCGTTTGGACAAAGTTATAACTTGAAGCGAGATGTGGAAGTCTCTTGTTAAAAAATCTTCTTAATTGTGAAAACACTGATTGAAATCATTTTTTCAAAAACCAATTGTATCTAAATTTGTCCTATCTTTAACATATGTGGATCGAATTGAACATCTTGCTAATGTATCTTTTGAAGCGGAATCCTGAATGAATTCAGTAGTTCCCAAAAGATTTTCAATTACCTAAAATTTAATACTATGCCATTTTATCAAAAACTTGGAAAAATTCCACATAAACGACATACCGTCTTCAGACAAGAGGACGGCAGCCTTTACCATGAGCAACTCTTTGGCACCATAGGCTTCGACGGAATGTCTTCCTTACTGTATCACCTTAAGCCGCCAACCATTGTGAAAGAGGTTCGTGGTTCTAAAAACATCGCTCCGGAGATTGCCATTGAAAAAAACATGTCCATGCGCAGTCTCATGGGATACAAAGTGCAACCAAAATCAGATTACATAGAAAGTCGTGTGCCGGTTCTGGTGAATTCAGATTGTTACATTGAACTTGCTGCACCAAGCAAATCTATGACGGAGTATTTCTACAAAAACGCAGACGCGGACGAAGTCATTTTCATCCATAAAGGAAAAGGGAAACTTCGCACTCAATTGGGTAACATCGATTTTAGTTATGGCGATTACCTTGTGGTACCTCGCGGGATGATCTATCAACTGGAATTTGAAAATGATGACAACAGACTATTTATAGTTCAATCATTTCACCCTATTTATACTCCGAAAAGGTATAGAAACTGGTTTGG
>CAIYQV010000434.1 GCA_903928365.1 uncultured Flavobacteriia bacterium | reverse complement strand
GTCATAACAGGTATTCTAAAAGGAAGACCAGACATCTATGAAATGCCAAGACATGCTCTGGATTTCAAGCTTACGAAAACACTTGGAAAATATTTCTCAGGCAGCTTAACGGTGAGAGACATTTTAAATGCTTCTGTCAGAAGAGCATATAAACTTCCTGAAGAGTATAAGGATTTTGACAAATTCAGGTATGGAACCACCATTCAGTTGGGAGTTGCCTATAAACTATAAAGAGATGGAGAAAAAACACACCCTTTTTCTGATCCTTGCCTTCGCATTATTTTCAACCTGGTCTTTTGGTCAGTTGGAAAAGGTGATCATCGAAAAATACTATATATCGGATGCTTCAGATGCAACGGACACAATTGGAGGCAGTGTACCTGTAGGGAGCACTACATACCGCATTTATGTGGATATGTATCCCAATTCTATTCTGAAAAAGATCTATGGTGATGACAACCATCCATTTATGATTAAAAGTACAGCGCCTTTTTACAACCATACGGCTGACGGTCAAACCTTTGCGAAAGATTTCGTGAAAGCTCGTTATGGGGAGGGTGTTTTGGCTCTTGACACATGGTTAACACTTGGAGAAACCACAAAAACGCAGGCCGGAAAAACGTACTTCGGGGTGATGAAAGATCAGGATACGGATGGTTCGTTCATCGGTGGTGTAAATAATGATGGTGGAACGGCAGCAGTTTCAGGTGGCTTACTTGTTAATAATGATCCGAGTTGCGGCAGGCCACTTACTTCTGCCGATGGCATGGATACTTTGATGAATGTGCCAACTGGTTGGTTTTCATCGGGTGTCACGAATTTTGTGACGGGTGCCGACAGCACGATCTTTGGATCAATACAAGAAGGAACGGTATTCAATAGCAATGGTTTTGAGTTGAGAAACGCAGGTACGATTGGAGTTTATCCTGATAGTAATCAGGTGTTGATCGCCCAGCTAACCACTGCCGGTGACATTTCTTTTAAATTGAATTTGGAAATAACGGCAATGATCAACGGGATTGAGAAAACCTTTAAATATGTAGGGTCTGATAGTGTGCTTCTTGCGGATGAAACGTATCATCCATTTATGATCTATCCACTTGAATGTGGCTGTAACGATCCTAATTTCCTTGAATACAATCCGAAAGTGGGCTGTCTTGAGCCTGGCACTTGCATTACTCCTGTTGTGATGGGGTGTATGGATCCAATGGCATGTAATTACGACCCGAATGCGAACTTCAATGTGCAGGGGCTATGTTGTTATCCTGGATCTTGTAATGGCAGAGACATCGCTGAAGTGTGTCCGGCACAGCAGGGAGATGATTTCTTCATAGAAGTATACCCAAATCCAAGTGAAGATGAGTTCTTCTTGAATGTCTATTCAGGAATGAGCGATTACCCTGTCAACTATAAGGTCTATAACTCTTATGGCTTTTTGATCAAAGAAAAGACCTTAAGTCCTGCCGGCATTATTACGGGCGAATCATTAGGTCTTTCCGGAGAGGAGAACGGCGTTTATCATTTACAGGTACAAGTAAATGGAACCCAGGAAACAAAATTGTTGGTTAAAACGAATTGAGATGACCTTTAAAAGTAGCTTCATTATCGTATTGCTTGGATTCCTCTTTTTTACCGCCTGTAAGAAAGAGGAAAATACGGCGCTTGAGTTGGAAACTTCGTCGGTTACGGATGTGGACGGCAATACCTATAAAACAGTAAAAATTGGTGATCAATGGTGGATGACCCAGAATCTGAATGTGAAGCATTTTAATGATGGGGCTGAATTGAACTATGTGGCCATTTTTCAGGATGATACGCTGTGGTCGAACAGTGTAGGTCCAACATACACCTATGTGAATGACTCTATTTATGGGTGTCTTTACAATCAAGCAGCTGTTCAGGATGCTAGAAAACTTGCACCAGCGGGATGGCATGTAGCAACAGATGCTGATTGGAAAAAATTAGAGCAAACAATTGGGATGGCGTCCTCCGAAGTTGAAAAACTAGCATGGAGAGGTACTGCTGAGGCGGAGTATTTGTTGCCAAAAAATTCAGAAGGCTGGCCAATACAAACAGTTCCATTTGGTTCAGATAAATACAAAATGAGTGTGTTGCCTGCCGGTTGCAAATTGTTCAATGGTCAATCAAGCACCAATGGTAATGCTGCGTTTTTCTGGACGTCAACACAGATTGCTGACGGGGCGTACTATAGATATTTTGATTATCAGCAAAAAACGATTTACAGACAGCATACCTACAATCAATATGGTATGAGCATTCGCTGTGTAAAAGATTGACAAAAATGAAAAGGTTCGCTCTATACATTCTTTTATTGGGTGCTTCGCACTGCGCGTTTGCTCAGAAAGACACGCTGCAAGCATTGGAAATTTCCATCAATCCGGGAATGAACTATCGCTTGATAGCTGCAAAAAATCAGGAATTAAGTTGGCTAAAAGACATCCAGGATAGTTTGCAACAACCTTCTGCAGGGATAGGAATTCAGATAAATCATGAATTTGGGATCAGTGAAAAACGATCTTATTTCATGGGAATAGCATACAGTCGTCAGGGTTATGAGTACAAAAAGAACAGTCTTGAGGGTTTTCGTTCCTATGCTTTACACCATCAGTTTATTCAGTTTCCGATAGGATTCAATTTGTATTACAGAATGAACGAACGTTTGCAATTAGCCATTCAACCATCTTTATTAACTGGAGCTTTGATCGCTTCCACAGCTTCGTATGTGCAGCAGGGTGATCAGGCCACACGAAAAATGGAAACCTATCCGCAATCTGTTGCTATTTCATTGCATGCACAATTGGCTGCCGGATTCATTGCGCGGATAGACCAGAACTGGAAATTCCGAGCAAATGTGGTTTACCAGCAACAACTGAAGGCGATGGGCCAGGGAGCCCTGCATGTACGCTTGTTCACAGCGGGATTACAATTCGCGCTAGTGCGATCTCTTGGCAATTAACAACTGCTTAACACCTTAACAATTTGTTTAATTAAACTTCGGCTTCCCTTCTTGGAAGTTTAGCAAACAAATAATTTACCCCTAATAATCAGGGCACAGTACAGGTCTAATTTTGCGTCGTAAAACGCGAAATTTTAAACTTTTATGAAAACAAAAAAGACAATTAAAAGTCTTATGGCTCTGGCTTCAATGACAGTGCTTGGAACCAGTTCAGTGCTGGCGCAACAAAACCTGGGGGCGTCATGTGGATGTCCTACCACAACTTCAAGAACTACGCAAACGATTCAAAGTTATGCGCAAGCAAATGGGGTTTGGTCTAACCTTCCTTCGAATGCGTATGGTGGTGAAATTACCGGAAACTTAACACTCACATGTGATAAGATCTGGACCATCGATCAAAAAATATATGTAGCAAGTGGTGCTACCCTTACTATCGAACCAGGTACCCTTATTAAAGGGAATGTTGCCGCTTCTCAAGCAGCTGCGACCGCATTGATTATCGAAAGAGGTGGTAAGATCATGGCTCCGGGTACAGAGTCTTGTCCTATCGTATTTACTGCTGCAGCAGATGTTTCTGCAGGTTTTAATGGTACTTATGGTGTTACGAATAAAGGTATGTGGGGAGGTGTTTTACTATTGGGTAAAGCTTCAAACAACCTTACCTTAGCTGCAAATGGGCCGTTTGTTCCAGGTGGAGCAGGAAAATTGGCAGTTGCTGATGGTCTCGGCGTGATGGAAGGATTTGCATCTTCTATTCCACAGGATCAATTTGGTGTAGCATTGTCGACGCCGTCAAACGTTACGAACTCAACCTCCCCGGCTTCGTCAACGTATACCTTTGGTCAAGCGGCCACTTCCGGAGCATCGGGCGCAGCTACTCACGTAATTCCGTCAACTCAAGGGGCGTATGTATTGGCTGGAATGACTGTTTCGGGTACAGGTATTGCTGCTGGAGCAACGGTTTTGGGTACTAGTACTTCAGGTTCAAACACCACCGTAACGCTTTCCGCAAATAATACAGCAACAGTGAGTGGAACGATTACCTATACAGGTACTTATCCTCTGGCGCCAAGCACAACTGCTGATTTCTATACAGTATCAACTCAGCCTACTTTCACATCCGGCACAGGACCATTTACGACTGCAGCGGGGACTTTAAATGCTGTGAACTATTCATCACCTTATGTTGCTCCGGTTGGTGGTACGGGTACGTTC
>CAIYQV010000433.1 GCA_903928365.1 uncultured Flavobacteriia bacterium | reverse complement strand
GAACGTACTCATAAGGAATCAATCGCTTGGTCGGAATGTGCTCTTGAATATAAACTCCATCCACTACACCTTCGGAAGGAACGTTTACCGGTCCACCGTTGATCTCCTCGAACTGGGCATTCAAAACACCAATCGAAGAAACCATAATTGCAACAACAAAGAAGTTTTTCATTTTTTCAAAATTTAAATTACTCATTCACGAACCATTTGAGTATTTCTACAGTTTAATTGCAGCTGTTGAAGGTTTACCACCCGTACCTGTACCTGAATAGACACAAGAGAAAGTAGCGATAGAACCTTTCGGAGCAGCTCCTAGAATCTTTAACGCATCAGCACTCAAAGTGTTACCAGTTCCACTGAAAGTTTTACCAGAACCTGATACAGAAAGAATCCATTTTTGTACTTGGAATTTCGCCTTTGTCAACGGAATACCAGGACCATATTTCGCATACAACATTTTCGCCGTACGAGAAGAGGCTTGATCTCCATCTGCATAAGTACCCCAGAAAATTTCTGCCTTTGGCATTGGTTGAATCTGGAATTCAAACGTACCAAGGTTTACACTTTTCTTTGTAATGGAGCTTTTACCTGATACTGTGATCTTACACGTTTTACCACCACCAGGTGTTCCGATCCACGTTGGACCTGATTTTTTCAAAGTTACTCCACTTCCACTTACATCTGTCTGGTCATAACCTGAAGCCACTGCTTCAACAACATTATCATAACCACGATACAATACACGCATATCTGGAAGTGCCACCGTTCCTTGAGGTTTCATGATCGTAATCTTTTTCTCCCAAGGCAATGTTTTACCAATACCAGATTTGTTTTTTATAGTAATGGTACCTTTCATCACCATTTCAGAACCTGATGATGCTTTCGTTTTGATCAAACCTTTACCATCTGCTACTTCAGAAACTTTTGCCCCGTTGTATGTTACTTCTGGTTGTTTGTCTGAGTCAAATGCAGCCATCAAGACTTCGACATTGAGTTCATCACCGGCATTTGCCACCTCAGGACCATACGCTAAAGCCATAATTTTGTTGAACGAGTATTCACCACCACCAACACGGCTTCTGATTAACGCAACAGCATCTGCACGAGCTGTCAAGATCTCCTTCTGTAGAGCAGACAATGAAGCTATAGCAGCTACAACCGGAGTGTGGTCAAACGTTTTACCGATCCAATGCACATTTTTAACCTCATGCACTTCATGACGCTCATTTTTTGTTAGTGCAATGTAGATCTTCTTAATCGCCTCTTGGTCATCCATGTTTACATTTGACGACTTGATAGCTTTATCCACCTGAGCAGACAAATCCAGCATGTCTTTGTAATCATTGATTTCTGGTGCTTTAAAAAAGAACTTTTTTGCTCCAGCATCAACTGGAAAAGAACTCGCGATCAATTCAGTCAATTCCTTTCGGTAATCATTATAAGATTTCCATAACTCAACACCTTTACCAGATGGTTTTGTAATGTCCTCGCCAATGATGATGTGCATAGGCTCATCATACTTATCCATTGATTGAACGTGAGCCAAATGCATACGTATAGGTCTCAGTGGATCTTTGGTATCGTAAGCCTTTTGAATAATAGACTCTTTCGTTCCAACTGCCTTAATATCCTCTCCACACGTTTCTAGAATCTCCAGTTTAATATCATCGATAAACTTAACTCTTTTAGCCGTCATTACATCGATTTCTTCAACTGTCTTCAATAGCTTTGCAGCCTTCACAGCAACATCCTTTGCCGTTTTGTCCTGAGCTACTTCAGCAAGTTGACTTTTCTTTTCTTCACCTCGCGTGTATTCATTCTCATTAGATACCTGAATGTTCTCTTCAATTGCAACAAAGGCATCCAAGATAGATTTCGACACGTTAAGCGCTAGAAGAGCCGTGAGTACCAAGTACATCATACCGACCATCTTCTGTCTAGGGGTTTCCTTTCCTCCTGCCATGATTAATTATTTTTATTGGTTTACAATCAAATTAATGTTCAATAATCAAAAAGTAACAAATTAACCTTTTGTTATTGTCATAGCTTTGAGCATATTACCATAAACATTATTCAAGTCAGTCAAGTTCTTGGACAACAATGCCATGTTTTCTTTGTAAATCTTCGTGTCTTCAACTGAAGCTGAAAGATTTGCCATCATGTCAGCCACCTGAGACTGGAATTGCTGTGTAGCCTCCAAATGAGCAGAAGAACCTTGCAATTGCAATTCATAGACATTATTAAGCGCAGCAAGATTTTTAGATACTTTTTGCATTTGCTCTCCGAAGGACTCACCTTCTTTCGCTTCAGAAGTTAACCCGGAAATAGAAAGTGATGCGCGATCATATGCATCAGACAGAGAAGCTACTTTTTCAGAAGCCGATTGCAAACTGTTCACATACGAGTCCGTAGCTGCAGCTGCACCAGCAACTTTGTTCATTTGAGAAGCATTTTCACCTAAAGTTCTCATGCCATCACCCAATCTCTCCAAAAGTTCTTTTTCAATATTCGCCTCAGCCAACATTTTATCTAACTCTTCAGTAACAGATTTACTTTTCTTTTCTGGCAAATGCTCATGATCCAAATCATCAGAATGTCCAAGTGCTAGTTCAGGATAAACAAGTTCCCAATGCGGATCTTCATGAATCGGCTCAAATGCCGAGAATATAAAGATAATAGCTTCCACAGTAAGACCGACAACAAGCATCGCAGATGCTCCTGGCCAGTGCTGAATTTTAAACATCGCACCAAAGATTACAACAGCTGCACCAAAACCGTACAGTTTCGCCATAAACTTTTTCCATCCTTTACTTCCTGGTTTCATAGTTTTCCTTGTTTTTTAGTTTTCGATTTAATTTACTAATTGTTGTTATTCTTAGCGAAGTTGAATATCGCTTTGAATTTCTTCACCACCTTCAGTCGTGAAATCCCTTCCACCACGACCTAAGTGAGTCATTACGTTTCTATAACCAATATAAGATTTAGCTGTATCCTGGTACTCAAATGTACGGGTAGCATTCATTAGATAATAACCCACATCTTTCCAAGAACCACCTCTTAACACTTTGCGTTTCATGGATGGCGGGTCCCAATCCATTGCATCATAACGATAATCCGTGTTCAAGTCATGTGAGAACTCATACATAGACTCATCATAAGCTGATTCACACCATTCTGAAACGTTTCCAGCCATACAATAGAGACCCCATCCGTTCGGGTTGTATGAGAACACTTTTACCGTGTGAAAACCTCCATCCTCAAAGTAACGGCCTCTCATAGGCTTAAAGTTACCCAAGAAACATCCGGATTCGTTACGAATATAAGGTCCACCCCAAGGGTATTGAGACAAGTTCAAATCACCACGCGAAGCACGCTCCCATTCCGCCTCCGTAGGCAAACGGAAATCATTCACAAATAAATCACCCATTGCAACCAACCAGTTATTTAACAACTGAGTTCTCCAAACTGCAAAAGCTTTTGCTTGAACCCAAGTCACACCAACAACAGGGTAGTTATCGTAAGCTGGATGCCAGAAATACATATTTGTCATTGGATCATGGAAAGAGTACGTAAAGTCTCTCACCCAACAAAGTGTATCCGGGTAAACATTAATAATCTCATCAATAATGAATCGCTGACGGTTTTCATGTCCACGAATCGCATTGTTTTGTCCTTTTTTGTTGAAGTATCCCAAGTCTTTATCCTGTCCCTGAGGCTCTTCCGTAAATGGATGTGGAGGCGTTTGCAATTGGCGATGTTCTTCTACCAATTTATTTCCTTCCTTATCGAAACCATTTGGAGTGATATTAATACGACCACGTTGAGCTGCCTCACGGTAATCGATCCAGTAATAACGGAACATCAATTTCTGCTTGTCCAGTTCTCTACGCTTGTAGTAACGCTGCGGCTGCGGATAATACAAATCAGCTAATACAGGAACAACTTCCGGATCTGAATAATCCAGCTTTCTATCCCAGTTCAACGCGAACAATGAGCGGTTCAACTGACGATCAGAAGGATCGTAATCCACATATTCCAATGATCCCTCGTCGAAATACTGATCTGCATAGTTAATCCAACGCTGCGCCGCTTCATCATCTTCTAATCCGAAGTAGATCTTCTCACGAGCGATAGAGTCACGCACCCACTCTACGAACTGGCGGTACTCATTATTGGATATTTCCGTCTGATCAATATAGAACGCCTGTACCGAAACAGTTTTCGCTCTTGTTTGATGCAAGAAAGGAACGTCCAGGTCATTCTCCCCCATCTGGAACCCACCAGAAGGGATATAGACCATTCCCAAAGGAATCTCCGGAGTATAAATGGGTCTACCCAATGCTCCGGTAAGGTGCCCGGTCCTTGTACTACAAGAAGCCAGGATCACACCCAACAGTCCTAATACCAATAGCTTTTTCATTCTAACTATATTTAACGTGTTCCGGATACAATTTTCAACTTTCTACAGGATCTACTATTTTGCTCTGTAACGGAACCGTCCCCAAAATGGTTACAAATATTCAACTTTTTTTTTAATTCTACAACCACCTTGGATGATTCGCTCTCGTAATCGGTGGTGTCGGCAGATAAAAACAATACTTTAAAAGGATCTCGTGCGAACCTCTTGAGACACTTGCCAGTTTATTTGTTGTCACGTCATAAGAGTATCCTACAGTCATGTGATTAATGGGCATCCATCCCAACATCAAACCTATTGCATCAACATTTCGATACGTAAGACCTCCGTAAAGTTTGTCTCTCCAAATATATCTTACATTCAAATCTGCACTGGTTTTAATCAAATCTGTGCGAATCAATGCCTGAATATCCAAATCACCTCCTGCAATATTTCTAATCTTTTTACCTCCCATCACATAATAATGGCGGACGGTTTGAAAAGAGTTTGAGTCTTGTGCAAGCAATGTCTCTGTAAGGTGTGTGGAAGAAACTCCAAAATAGTAATCAGAAGTACCTTTAAAGTATAAACCAAAATTCATATCCAAATTTGTTGACTTCCATTTAGCAGGAAGCAAGTTATCGGGATTACTTGTTGGCGGAACCCAAGTAGGATCCATACCAAAATTAATAATCCCAACCCCGAGTCCAATTCCGAGTGTCCCCGCATCACCTACTTCCAAGGGATATGAGTAATTCAAAAGCACATTGTTTTGTCTATTGAAAGCGATGGCATCGTGATAGAAAGCCAAACCTACTCCACCCGGAAAGAATCGCGTCAAATTAGCACCAATATTGAACAAAGCTGAATTTGGAGCACCATTCACTTTGTCCCACTGATTTCTGTACAAGGAAGTCATACAAATCCCATCATCTATCCCCGTCTCACCAGGATTGAGGCTCATCTTATCATAAATAAAATGGGTGATGAGTTTATCTTGCTGAGCCATCAACACATTCATGGCCAACGAGAAAAGAGCAAGTAAGGTAATTTTTCTACTCATAAAACCTTTAGTCACAGTTTATTAAACGGGAAATGAACGATTAGCACTTTCCCAGATGGCCGCTAAAATACAGATTTTTTTTCAACGACTGATAAATATTAAGGAAGGAAAAGAACTTTATTGTCCTTTTTGTCTCTAGCCTAATTTCTGATAGGTTTTCCACCACAAATTAGGTATCTCACTATTCATTGCCAGTTCATAGTCCTCCTTGTCACAAGGAACGAGATGATGTCGTTCATATTTAACACCTTGTTTTGGTGGGTAAGGCACTTCCATCCACCATCGTTCTGATCGGTTACTTTTATAGAAAATAAGATCTTCTTTAATTTCCTCTAAATGCACTGTAAACTTAAGATAGTCCTTTTTACTTCCTATTGGAAACTCACCTTTTCTTTGAGAAACCCCATCCATAAAGTACCAGATCATCTGTGCAACCATAAAAGAAGTCGTTCCGGGATGTTTTTCCGGCAGATAATTAAAAATACCAAAACTTGTGAGCTTATCACTGATCCCAGCATATTTGGTAATTTGACACATCTGATCTGCATAGAATCCATTCGGCGAACTGTAGTTTACATTCAACAGCTCCGAAGCTCGAATACTTCTAAAATCGACACTCAGAATATCTGAATTTCTCAAATGTGGCTCAGCCTTTTTAAAATCCGAATTGAATTCACCCAGGCGACAGATATCAAAATAGAGCTTATCGAAAAGATCAAATTCGGCCTTGGAAGCAAAAGGAGCCTGAAGCCCAATATTCGCATGGTTAAAAAGATAGCATGGACGCTGCAACAAAAGCTGACTGACAAAACCATCTGAATGGGTATCTGATTCCGGATCACCAAGATCCAGTTTATGATCCACGCAACAAAGATTGATCGTTTGTTCCAGCTTTTCGTATCCTTTGTATAACGCAATCGTCAGATCCTGACTTCCTCCTATCACGACCGGCACAACTTTCTTTTTGACCAGCTCAGCCACAACTTGTGCCACGGCAAAATAGGTGTCATTTAACTCATTTCCCGGAAGGATGTTTCCTAAGTCATAGATCGGCATATTCCAATCCATTCCGAGGTACAAATCGTATAAGAAAGCCCGAAACTTTTCAGGATTAATTTCATTTCCGGAAACACCTTTATCACCGCGGAATTCTGGGACGTACAAAATAGCCACACCACTTTTATCGATCTCAGGGAATCCGTTCTCTGTGTGACATTGAACAGAACCACCAATCTTCAGTGTATTTTGTTCCTCTGTTCGTTCCAGAGGAGAAAAATAAATGGATATATCCTTCATGAAAAGCTTTTGCTCAAAGCTATATCAAAGGATCACGAAATTTCAACGTGTACTTGAAAAGAATTGAATACTGTTCTGTTTAAAAGCTATTTCGTTTTTTTACGAAAGGTTTTCTTTGGCGCACTCGCTTGCGATTCTGCAATCTCGATGCATTCTTCCAATGTGAGTTCAGCGGCTTCCTTCCCTTTGGGTAATTTGTAGTTATTCTTGCCAATCTTCAAATAAGGACCCCACTTTCCATTTAGAAGTTGTACATCCTCTCTGCCATCAAATGTTTTGATGGTTTTATTGGCCTCCTCTACTCGCTTCTCATTCACTAATTCAATGGCTCTTTCTAAAGTGATTTCCATTGGATCTTCACCCTTCGGGATCGATGTAAAGGATTTCCCGTGTTGTACATATGGACCAAAACGACCCACATTCACTTTAATTTCTAAATCCTCGAATGAACCCAGAATCCTAGGAAGTTCAAATAGTTTCAAGGCCTCTTCAAGTGTTATGGAATTGATCGATTGTTCTTTTTGCAACGAAGCGAATTGAGCCTTCTCACCATCCGCTTGCTCATCACCGATCTGGATCATTGGTCCGAAGCGACCGATACGTGCGATGACCTTTCTTCCTGAAACCGGATGAATTCCAAGTTCTCTTTCTCCCGTTGCCCGGTCTGAATGCTCAAGCGTGTCTTCCACATTCTTATGAAATGGTGAATAAAACTCGTGAATCATTTTTGTCCAACCAATCATTCCTTTTGCGATCTCATCAAATTCTTCTTCCACTTTTGCGGTGAAGTGGTAATCCATAATACGTTCAAAATGCTGCGTTAGGAAATCTGTCACTACAATTCCAATATCGGTCGGGACAAGCTTATTTTTTTCTTTACCGGTAGTTTCAGATTTTATGTCAGACTTAATATCGTCTTTCTTAAGTTCAAGAACCGTATAATTTCGTATCACACCTTCGCGTTCAGGTTTGTCAACGTATCCTCTTTTCTGGATTGTTGAAATCGTTGGCGCGTAAGTAGATGGGCGACCTATTCCCAGCTCCTCCAGTTTTTTCACAAGTGATGCTTCGACATATCTTGACGGTGGACGCGAAAAACGCTGCGTTGCCGTGATGATTTCTCTCAAAACGGAATCACCTGAATGAAGATCAGGAAGCAATACCTCTGCCCCATCGTCTTCGTCTTCGTTGTCAAGATCCGTTTCAAGGTATACTTTCAAAAATCCGTCGAATTTGATCACCTCTCCACGAGCCGTAAAATGATCCGTCAGTTCAGAACCTGTGATCTGAATGGTAGTACGTTCCAATTGTGCCAGTGCCATTTGAGATGCGATCGAACGTTTCCAGATCAATTCATACAACTTTTCATCGTCACGCTCACCGCTAATTTGATGTACTGAGAAATCCGTAGGACGTATTGCCTCGTGCGCTTCTTGTGCATTACTGCTCTTTGTCTTGTACTTTGTTGGTTTGGAATAATTCTCCCCATACGAACGAAGGATTTCACTTTTCGCGCCATTGATCGCTGTTTCAGAAAGATTCACAGAATCTGTTCGCATGTAGGTGATCTTACCCGCTTCATACAGACGCTGGGCAACAGACATCGTTCGGGAAACAGAAAAACCAAGTTTCAAACTTGCCTCTTGCTGAAGTGTAGAGGTTGTAAAGGGAGCTGCAGGAGATTTAGTTGCAGGCTTTTGCTGAACATCGGATACGTTAAACACAGAATCCTTGCATTTCTGCAAAACCTCTGATGCTTCGTTCTCATTTTTTAATTGTCGATTGTATTCAGCTTTCAGCTTTCCTTTCTCCGAAGAAAAGGATCCAACTACGCGGAAAAAACTTTCTGTCTGATGTTTTTCGATATCTCTTTCACGCTCTACAATCAACCTCACCGCAACGGATTGAACACGTCCTGCAGATAAACTTGGGCGAACCTTTTTCCAAAGCACTGGTGACAACTCAAATCCTACAATTCGGTCGAGCACACGTCTTGCTTGCTGAGCATCCACTAATTCCTTGTTAATCGTACGTGGATGTTCTATTGCTTTTGTAATAGCGGTTTTCGTGATCTCATTAAAAGTGATCCTGCGCGTATCTTTTTTCTGAAGTCCGAGCGTTTCATACAAGTGCCACGAAATAGCTTCTCCCTCGCGGTCCTCATCGGTTGCGAGCCATACCGTTTCGGCCTCCTTTGCTAGTTTCTTCAATTCAGAAACGACTTGTTTCTTGTCCGCTGAGACCTCGTAATTGGGAAGAAAATCATTTTCAATATCTATAGCGAGTCCCTTCTTAGCAAGGTCACGCACGTGGCCAAAGCTTGATTTGACAACAAAGTCTTTCCCCAAGTAACCTTCGATGGTTTTTGCTTTCGCGGGTGACTCAACAATTACGAGATTTTTGGCCATTTCGGTTCGATCTTTTAGTTAGAAGCTGGTTGAACGGGTGCAAAATTAAGCGTAAAAGTTTCCAATAAACAAACCTGAATTCTGACCTTTTTCATTCTATATATATTTTAACCATAGGTTAAAGAAAATTTCTTGAATGCAAACTTTTCTTAAAATGTTCAGCGAATGACACAAAAATCGAAACTGACATTTTGACACACTTTTAATATTTGGTACTTTTGCACTCCTTAAAAAAGTGAAAAACAAAACCGATGACAGATCACGGGCAAAATAAAGTCATTGACGAAGGCAGACAAGGCGAGGCGATTCTACTTGAACAATCGAATGATGTGCAGGGAAAGAAACTCTATGTGGAAAGCTACGGATGTCAGATGAATTTTTCAGACAGTGAGGTAGTAGCTTCGATCATGTCGAATGATGGTTACACTACCACGCGCAACATTGACGAAGCTGATGTGGTTTTGATCAATACTTGTTCGATCAGAGAGAACGCAGAAACAAGGGTTCGTAATCGCCTCACTGAATTCAAACATCGCAAAGAGCAAAATCCGGATCTTGTAGTCGGAATTCTGGGCTGCATGGCAGAAAGACTTAAAAAATCTTTGCTGGAAGAAGAAAAACTAGTAGACCTTGTAGCCGGACCGGATGCCTACCGAGACCTTCCCAATCTGGTTGAAGAAGTAGGCACAGGACAAAAAGCCGTAAACGTTTTACTATCCCGCGATGAAACATATGCCGACATTTCACCTGTCCGCCTAGACCAAGGAGGTATTTCCGCTTTCGTCACCATCATGCGCGGTTGTGATAACATGTGTTCGTTTTGTGTCGTGCCATTCACCCGTGGAAGAGAGCGATCAAGGGACCCTCATACCATTGTTGAAGAATGTACGGATCTGTTTGCTAAAGGGTATCGTGAGGTGACACTTCTCGGACAAAATGTAGACAGCTACCGATGGAACCTAACCTCCAAAGGAGAGATTAAAGATACAGCTCAACCAACGACAAACTTCGCTCAACTCATGGAAATGGTGGCGTTGGTTTCACCAGATTTACGCGTGCGTTTTTCTACTTCTCATCCGAAGGACATGACGGATGAAGTACTGGAGATCATGGCGAAATACGAAAATATCTGTCCATACATCCATTTACCCGTGCAGTCAGGTCACACGGATGTTCTTTACCGAATGAACCGAGGATATTCCCGTGAGTGGTATTTGGACCGTATCGATGCGATCAAGCGAATTATTCCGGATTGTGCCATTTCTACAGATATCATTACCGGATTTTGTGGTGAAACAGAACAAGAACATCAGGATACACTTTCACTCATGGACATCGTTCAATACGATTTTGCCTATATGTTCAAGTATTCAGAACGACCGAAAACATTGGCAGAAAGAAGATTTGAAGATGATGTGCCTGAGGAAGTAAAAGGACGCAGATTGAATGAAGTAATCGATAAGCAATTAGCTCACTCATTGGCTTCTCATAAGCGTCAGATCGGCAAAACAGTCAAAGTGCTTGTTGAAGGGAAATCAAAACGTTCGGACGTCCGCATGTGCGGACGAGACGGCAGGAATTCCATGGTGGTTTTTCCAGCTGGAGCCTTTGATAAAGGTCAATATGTAATGGTTCGAATTGAAGAATGTACATCCGCCACTCTTCTTGGTGAGGTGGTTGAGGTCCTTGAACCGGCACAAACCCTTCAATCATGAATCTTCAGCAAGTAAAACAACGTTTTGGCATTATTGGCAATGCACCGTTGCTCAACCGGGCTTTGGAAGTAGCTATTCAGGTGGCCCCAACAGACATTTCCGTCCTAGTGACAGGAGAAAGCGGCACAGGTAAAGAGATTGTACCTCAGGTGATCCATCATTTGAGTTCCCGAAAACATGGAGAGTACATTGCTGTAAACTGTGGTGCGATCCCTGAAGGCACGATCGACTCTGAACTATTCGGACACGAAAAAGGGGCATTCACCGGTGCTCAGGGCAGTCGACAGGGATACTTCGAAGTAGCCAATGGCGGGACGATCTTCCTGGATGAGGTAGCTGAATTACCCATGCAGACACAAGTTCGTTTGCTACGTGTTTTGGAAACAGGCGAATTTATTCGCGTTGGTTCTTCTAAAGTAATCAAAACCAATGTGCGTGTGGTTGCGGCGACCAACGAGAATATGCAACGAGCCATTGCATCAGGAAAATTTCGAGAGGACCTTTTCTACCGTTTGAGCACAGTTCCGATAGCTTTACCCCCATTGAGAAGTCGCGAGGAAGACATTCATTTACTATTCCGAAAATTCGCGAATGATTTTGCTGATAAATACCGTATGCCTGCGATCAGATTAACGGAGGATGCCGTAGAAATGGTCAATCATTACAGCTGGCCGGGCAATATTCGTCAATTGAAAAATCTGGTAGAGCAGTTATCCGTGATCGAAACGAAACGGGAACTGAATTCTCAAGCAATTCATGCATACTTGCCGGCTGAATCGGAAAAGGTACCCACTGTAATGAATGAAAGTGGTGCGGATAATTTCTCTGAACGCGAACTCATGTACAAATTCCTGTTTGACATGAAAAAAGACCTCACTGATCTTAAAAAATTGGTTGTAGAACTTTTAGCTCAGGGAGGAGAACTTAATCTGAATACCGATCAGTCCGCTATGGTCAATCGTTTCTTTCAGGATGTGAATTCCGGCGGAGCGGTTCAACCACGTATATTGCCAGCTGCTGCAGAACAACCTGTTCAAGATTACGCTGTAACTCCCCATGATTTTGACTTTGAAACACATGAGGTGATAGAGGAATCCTTGTCACTTGAAGACCGGGAAAAAGAGCTGATCCAAAAAGCACTGGACAAGCATCGAGGCAAACGTAAATACGCCGCAGCTGAGCTGGGAATTTCCGAACGTACATTGTACCGAAAGATCAAAGAATATAACCTGATCGACTAATGAAATTCACAGGAATCTTTTTCATTCTACTCTTCCTCTTAAGTTCCTGCTGGCCAAGTAGTGTCTCGTTTGTAGATAATGGCTCTATGCCTCCCGAGTGGAAAACCTTCTCGGTAAAAACACTTGAAAACAGTGCTCCTAACACCCCAATCAGTTATGCCGCTCAATTATCAGAACAGCTAAAAGACGGTGTACAGAACAATACCAGACTTTTATTGAATCCCGAAACAGGTAAAGGTGAGATCTATATCGAAGGAAAGATCACCAATTACAGTGTTGTTCCTGTTGCCATGCAGGAAGGAGATAATTCGGCCAAAAACCGTTTGAGTATCAATGCACAGTTCACTATCTTCGTCACAGCACCAAAGGAAGATAAAATGATTGTCAACAGCACACGATTTGTAGATTACGACTCCAACACTGACCTGGCGACCGTTGAACGGACACTCTTGGAAGACATTAACAATCAGATCGTACAGGATGTGATAAACAAACTTTTATCCAACTGGTAATGCTGAATATTCAGGATATCATCCAAAGGGTAAATCAACCATCCATGTGCTCCATAGAGGATATTGATGACTTGCGTTTGATGTCTGAAAAATTTCCTTATTCGCAGCTTTTTCCAATACTCTACCTCAAAGCATTATCTAATCGAAAGGACATTCGTTTTGACGAGGAACTTGGAAAATATGCCTACCGAATTACAGACCGAGTACAGCTTTATCAACTGATACAGGAGGCGTCCATTATTTCAGAAAACACCCCCGAATTCGTTGAAATAAAAGAACCAAATAATGATCTAGTCATTGACGAAGTTGAAACAACATCAGAAAATCCTGATGAAGAGCAAACGTTGGTTGAGATCGTTGACGATACCATCATCGAATCTAACCCTGCTGATGTTATAGAGCTAATTACAAGTCCAACCGTAGAAAGTGAAAACGGCGAGGAAAATGAGGAAGAAGAAATCATCCCATTGAACATTCGCGGGATGGATACTGTACCTGCAGAACAGGAAGAGCTTACTCAAAACGCTGCTCAGTTTGAAAAAGAAATGCTCGCTGAAACGATTGCTGCCGGATACGAACTCACACTTTTGAGGAACGGAGATGAGAGCGAAAGCGAGAGTGAGAGCGAGAGCGAGAGTGAGAGCGAGAGTGAGAGCGAGAGTGAAAAACAGAGCGAGAACGAAGAAAAGAGTGAGCCTGAAGAAGTAGAAAATGAGATCGATTCAAGCGAAGGCAAAAGATCCTTTTCCTCCTGGCTGCGTTCGAATGAAAATTCAGAGCAACCATTGATCGATGAGGAGAAAGCCCGAATCGACACCATTCTGGAACAATTCCTGGAGAATACACCGAGTATCAGCAGGCCAAAACGTTCAGAAATAACCGAAGAAAAACCGAAAAAGGCGTTCTATTCAGCCGCAAAAAAAGCCAAAGAAAGTATTCAAATGGAGCATATGCCAGTCAGCGAAACACTAGCCCGAATTTTCGCTTTGCAAGGCAATTATCCCAAAGCAATTTTTGTTTATGAGCAATTGCTATTGATAAATCCCGAAAAAAAGACTTTCTTTGCAACCCAAATTGAAGAATTAAAGAAAAAATTAACTAGTTAATCATGGATATTCTATTCTCAAGTCTCATCATTCTAGCCAGCATTTTGCTAATCCTTGTTGTTTATGTACAGAATCCAAAAGGTGGTGGCTTGAGTTCAGATTTTGGCGCTGCACAGCAAATGGGTGGTGTTCAAAAAACAAATGATTTTATTGATAAAGCAACATGGACCCTTGCGGGAGTGATTATGGTGTGTAGCATTGCACTCACATTAAGAAGTAAAACTCCGGATCCGGCTACTCAACAACAAATGCAACAAGAGCAGAGTCAGCAAGGACAGCAGCAAGGACAAGGACAACCTCAGGGTCAGGGTCAATCAACTCCTGCAGGGAAGTAGTCTCCAACGAACGTATTTTAAATGTCAGTATGTCATACATGCTGACATTTTTTTTTGTTCCATTGCTTCGAAATGCGAAATATTGTCTCATTGAGCGCTGTGGCATAAAATTCGACAAGTGGGGTCGAACTTAAAATTTACAAATACATATGTCAACAAAGTTTAAGCCTTTGGCGGACAGAGTTCTTATAGAACCGGCGCCTGCAGAACAAAAAACAGCAAGTGGTATCATCATTCCTGACACAGCGAAAGAAAAGCCATTAAAAGGGACTGTCATCGCTGCCGGAAAAGGAAAAAAAGATGAACCGATGACCGTGAAAGTGGGAGACGAAGTGCTTTACGGACAGTACTCCGGAACAGAGATCAAACTCGATGGTAAAACGCTTCTAATCATGCGTGAATCGGATATTTACGGAATTTTTTAATCAACCCAATTCATTAAAAAACACAATTCAAAATGGCAAAAGACATTTATTTTGACGTTGAAGCACGCGACAAACTAAAAAAAGGCGTGGATGCATTGGCAAATGCAGTAAAAGTAACCCTTGGACCAAAAGGTCGCAATGTAGTTATCGGTAAAAAATTCGGCGCACCGCAAATCACTAAAGATGGTGTTTCGGTTGCAAAAGAGATTGAACTGAAGGACGCTATTGAGGATATGGGTGCTCAAATGGTGAAAGAAGTAGCTTCAAAAACAGCTGATATTGCAGGAGACGGAACTACGACGGCTACAGTTCTTGCGCAGGCAATCATCGGAGCAGGATTGAAAAACGTAGCAGCCGGGGCGAATCCAATGGATTTGAAACGAGGAATAGATAAAGCTGTCAATGAGGTTGTTAAAAACCTCAAAAAGCTGTCTAAAGAAGTTGGAAAAGACAACGATAAGATCAAGCAAATTGCAACCATCTCAGCAAACAACGACGAGACAATCGGTGCATTGATCGCTGAAGCCATGAAAGTGGTAGGTAACGATGGGGTGATCACTGTTGAAGAAGCAAAAGGAACGGAAACCGAGGTACGCACCGTAGAAGGAATGCAGTTTGACCGTGGTTACCTTTCTCCTTACTTTGTTACGAATACGGAGAAAATGATCACAGACATGGAAAAACCAATGATCCTGATCTACGAAAAGAAAATCTCGAATATGAAAGAATTACTTCCGATTCTTGAACCAGTGGTTCAAGCTGGACGTGGTTTGTTAATTATTGCTGAAGATGTGGACGGAGAAGCATTGGCAACGTTGGTGGTAAACCGTTTGAGAGGATCGTTGAAGATTGCTGCGGTTAAAGCACCAGGATTTGGAGACAGAAGAAAAGCAATGTTGGAAGATATCGCCATTCTTACAGGTGGACAAGTTATCTCTGAAGAGCGTGGATTCACGTTAGAAAACGCAACGCTTGACATGCTTGGAACGGCTGAGAAAGTAGAGATCGACAAAGACAACACAACGATCGTGAATGGTGCCGGTAAAAAATCAGATATCACTGCTCGTGTAAATCAAATCAAAGCGCAGATCGAGTCAACAACTTCCGATTATGATCGTGAGAAATTGCAAGAGCGTTTGGCAAAATTAGCTGGTGGTGTAGCCGTACTTTACGTTGGTGCTCCGACTGAAGTTGAAATGAAAGAGAAGAAAGACCGTGTGGACGATGCCTTAGCTGCGACCAGAGCGGCTGTGGAAGAAGGAATCGTACCTGGTGGTGGGGTTGCATTGATCCGATCAATCGAAACACTTGACAAGCTTAAAGGTGATAACGAAGATGAGTTAACTGGAATTCAGATCGTTAAACGCGCTGCTGAAGAGCCATTGCGTCAGATCATTGCCAATGCAGGTGGTGAAGGAGCAGTGATCGTTCAGAAAGTGCGTGAAGGAAAAGATGACTTCGGTTACAATGCGCGAACGGAGACGTTTGAAAAATTGTACAAAGCTGGTGTCATCGATCCTACGAAAGTCACACGTATCGCAGTTGAAAATGCGGCGTCTATCGCTTCCATGTTACTTACGACAGAATGTGTGATCGCTGATCAGCCAGAGGAAAATGCTCCGGCTATGGGTGGAATGCCAGGTGGAATGCCGGGAATGATGTGATCTCGACATAGCTCGATCACCTAATTCGACAGGCTCACCTACCTTTTCGGCATAGCTCGATCACCTAATATTCCTCCCCCTTACTCCCCCTCTCAAGGGGGAAAAGTTTCCCTCCTTGGGGAGGGACTAAGGGAGGGGAAAAATTAAATGTAATTACAGAGTCCGTCCGCTGGGCGGACTCTTTCTCGTTTCTTGCTTCCTGATTGTACAGATAGTGAGAGACGTCTATATAAAGGCCCTCTTCGGAAACGGAGAGGGTTTTTTAATGAATAAAGACTCGGTAAAGAATAGGATTTCTTTTATTGTAAATTTCTTTTACCTTTGATTTCATCCCAACGGGGATAACGTATTGGAAACTATTTTAGTAGCGTTTGCTATAACGGCCTGTAGAAGAAAAGTCGAAATTTCATTTAGAACAGGGAAGTTAAAGTTAAACGCTCATGCTACGGCGTGGGCGTTGCTTTGCTTTGTTCTAAGGGCTTCGACTCCCTCTTCTACAAGTTTAAGGCAATTGTCCCACGCTTCTTTTTTATAAAAACCGCACTGCGGGACGGGTGCACTAATTTTTCTACTATGAAAAAACGTGTATTAACAGCCCTTGCAGTGGGGCTTTGTATCGCTGCAAACACTTTTGCCCAAGTTCCCAGTTATGTGCCAACCAATGGTCTTGTAGGTTGGTGGCCTTTCAACGCCAATGCCAATGATGAATCTGGGAATGGGAATAATGGGGTAATCACAGGAACAACAATTACAGCTGATCGATTTGGAAATTCAAATAGTGCTTATACTTTTAATGGATCAACCAATTATATAACCTTATCAGGCACAAATGCAATCGATTTTTCACAAGGTGCGACATTTTCAGCATGGATCAATACCAATGACATTCGTAATGCATCAGTAGTTGATAAAATGTATGGATGTGTTTCCTATGGATATCGACTAAATATTAGAAGTAATAGTCAAATGTGGGCGGAACATGGATGTTACGGAGCCCCTCAGGGTGGCACGAATACAGCTATTGCTCCAAGTTATAGTACTGGAACTTGGACTTTAGTTATTGGAACATTGGATCCTGTAAGTGGAACTAACAATCTTTATGTAAATGGTTCTCTTATCAATTCCGTAAATATTTCACAAATGATTACTAATTCCAAAACAATTGAGGTTGGTAGAGCTTATAGTCCCGTTTCATATGAATTCTTCAATGGAAAAATCGACGACATAGGCATCTGGAACCGTGCCCTAACCCAACAGGAGGTCACTGCAATTTATCAAGAATGTACGGTCTCAGCCAGTATTTCTCCTCAATCAAATACCACTTTTTGTCAAGGTGGTTCGGTATCACTTCAAGCTAACACAGGAACCGGCTATACCTATGAGTGGTACAAGAATGGGGTGTTAATCAGCGGCGCAAGTCAAAGTTCATATGTAGCCACCACATCGGGTAATTACACCGTGAAAGTGATCGATGGATCGTGCAATGCAACGAGCAGCGCTGTTACAGTAACCGTAAATACCAACCCTACTGTTTCATTGGCAAGTATTGGCGCATTTACTAATTACTACGCAGCACCTGTTACTTTATCCGGATCACCTTCAGGTGGTACATACAGTGGTTCTGGTGTAAGTGGAAATACCTTCAACCCACAACAGGCCGGTTTGGGTGCAACAAGCATTAGCTACTCCTACACGAACGCAAGCAACTGTTCGGGTTCAGCAAGTACTTCAACCATTGTTTACGATACACTCGGTAATGTTTGTACAACGTACGATACAACAACAGTTACGGTCTACGACACACTCTACACAACTGTCACAGACACCTTAATCATCAACACTACCTTGAGTCTTGCGCCGCCAAACGATCAGAATACGATTTTGATCTATCCAAACCCTACCTCAGATCACATTACGATCGATAACGGAAACTATGCGGCTATGGCAGGCTATGAATTGCGTATTGAGAACAATGCTGGTCAGCAGGTATTCCAGAGTGCAATCAATCAAGCGCAATTCTATCTTGATCTAAGCACCTGGACAGGCAATGGCTTGTATTTCGTTCACCTCATTGATCCTGCGGGAGCTACGGTGACGGTGCGGAAGATTGTGTTGCAATAAATTTATTTGAATCTAATTACAAAGGCGATGGTATCTACCATCGCCTTTT
>CAIYQV010000432.1 GCA_903928365.1 uncultured Flavobacteriia bacterium | reverse complement strand
TGCCAGTCGAATGCCTGCTGTACGTCGCCCGTTCCGACACCGATCAAATAATTTTTTTGAATGATCTTCCATGCCGTTTTCCAGTATTCGATGCGCTGCAGCATGGAATGTCCGTTGGGGTCGATGTTGTTTTGTAGCTGAAACTTCACTCCGTTCCATCTTGCCCAAAGTCCTCCTTCTCCTTCTTCGCGGCTGGCTATTCCTTTTTCGATCAAAGAAATATCTCCTTTGTTTAATTTCTGAAAGCCAACAGAATCCTTTCGTGCGTTCAGATCAGTCAGAAAACGCATCAAGGTAAAGCGAACGGGCTGACCTTTTTCATCTAAACTGTCATAAGACAAGTTGGATGTCCTGTTCCAGGAATCACGCAGTTCTTCCTCGCACAAAAATGCGAGTACCGGTTTGCCGTCGATGAACGTGCCCGGCTCCATGTTGTGCGTGTAGGGATTGCCATTCACGGTAACGTTTGGTAGTGTTTTAAATTGCGCCGGATCTCCTTTTTGATTTGAACTTATTAAAGAGGCAAAAGCGATGAGTAACAAAGCGAATGGTATAATCAGAGAAAGGTAAGCCAAGAACCTGGAGCGCTGATAGGTGGCCCAAAAGATCAGTGCCAAAATAACAACGATCAGCGCTAAAACACCTGAAACGATTTGACTGAAATAGGTGTAATAGGTAAACCAACCAAACAGCACAAGATATGTCCAGCGAATAGGTCCTTTGGAATCTTTTAGATTCAGCAAACAAATCGCTGCTGCCATAGCAACCAGGATCCCGTACCGAATGTGCGAACCGAAAAGGGATAGTTCGCGGATGTCCGTGTACACTTTTGCTCCGAAAACCTGATGCCAGGCCAATACATTGAAGACGGAAGTGAATCCAACGCTGGCTACAAAAAACAAAAGGACAAGTTTGACCGCGTTTTTTTCCATTGAATGAAGCACAAAAACGGTTGGGATAATTAAAATAGTGAGTTTGGTCTTGAGGTCATTTGATGCATAGGCAAAGTCAGAGGTCCACAACAAAGCAACCACGTGCAGTCCCAGGTAAACTAGTAAAGGCAAAAATACAGGTTGAGTTTTAAGTTTAGTCCTGAATGAACTGTAGTCTTTGTTCCAAATGAGCGCCAACACCATCAGCATAGTCGAGATCGAAAGAATGATCTTACTGGTACTCAATCCAACAGCGAACGCAATTGCAGCGAATAAAAAAAGTTGTTCCGGAAAACGTTTGCCCTTCAGCAGTTCATTCATGGGAGTAGCCTTCGGCAGATAACGCTTATTTTTTCAAAATAGTGTTGTACTGAGTTGGATTGTTCAAAACTTCCAACGCTTTTTTCAGTACATCATCCGTTCGGAAAGAGTCTACAGCTCGTCCTTTTTGAAAATAGTACCTCGATACGATCTCGTTTTCAAGCATAGGTTGGATTTCTGTTCTGAATTTCGCCAGATCACGTTCCTTTGATGGAACTACCTTTGCCATCAGTGCGTCGTACTCAGCTTTGGATTCGTCATAGAAACCTTCATCTTCTGCCGTTTTTTTCATCTTCTTCAACATCTCTTCGGAGGCGGTAGAGTAGGTGAATTCTTCTTTAAGGACAAAGTTTTTAAAGGCATCATATTCCGAATCACTTAAAGTGAATTTTCCAGCTTCTGAAATACTTGGATGTTCATTAAAGTAGTTGGTGGCATAATTAAAAAGAAGGTTGTTTGCATAGATCGTTGCGGTGAGGCGACTCAGATCCTTTTCTTCAGCGGTTACATCAGGTTCAATGCCACGACCGTCGATCACATCTCTTCCGTTGACCGTTTTAAATACCTTGATCAGGGAATCAGCTATTTCTTTTGGTTTCTCACCATCTTCTTTTTCATAATATTCCAAACGCTGAACACATCGGCCCGAAGGGGTGTAGTATTTAGCGATGGTCAGCTTTACCTTAGAACCGTATTTAAGATCATAAGTGCGCTGAACAAGCCCTTTTCCATAGGATGTGTTTCCTATGATCACTGCACGATCGAGATCTTGTAAACTTCCCGCAACGATCTCACTGGCAGACGCGGAGCCCTCATCGATTAGTACAGTTAAAGGAATCTCTATATCGATTGGGTTCTCAAGGGTTTTGTATACACGGTTTTCTTCCGCCACGCGACCTTTGGTCGTAACCACCGTTTGATCTTTTTTAACGAACATATTCACGATCTTAACCGCTTCGATCAATAATCCACCACCATTCCCACGAAGATCAAGTACCAATTGCTTCATGCCTTTGGATTTCAGATCCGTGAATGCAGTTTTGACATCTGCTGAAGCTGTTTGCGTAAAACTGTTTAATTTGATGTATCCTACAGTTTCATTGATCATCCCTGAATAAGGTACATCGGGCAACTTGATCTCATCTCTGGTGACACTGATCTTTTTCTTTTCCTTTCCTCGTTCAACCTCGACAACGATGGTCGTGCCTTTTGGACCTTTCAAAGAACTGGATACATCATCAGAAGGTAGTCCAACCATTGATTTCCCGTCAATAGAGATGATCTTGTCACCCGCCATCAAGCCTGCTTTCTGTGCGGGATTTCCTTCGTAAGGTTCAGCAATGAAGGTGTGATCACCAATTTTTCGGATCAGTGCACCAATACCTCCGTACTGACCGGTAGTCATCAACTTGTAGTCTTCTATGTTGGATTCATGATAGTAGACCGTGTAAGGGTCAAGTTCTTTTAACATGGCATCGATGGCCACTTTAGAAAGTTTTCCAACCTGAGCATCATCAACATAATACATTTCCAGGTGCTGATAGATCTGATCCATCAGTTCGAGGTTTTTGATTACCTCGAAACCATTGGATTGAGCGGAAAACCTTGGTAAAAAAGAAGTAATAAAAAGGAGAAGTAGCAGTGATGAACGGAGCTTTCTAAGGTGTGTTTTCATTTTTCGAGCTTTTTGATGAGTTCGGATAGCAATTGTTTTGTCTTTTTCTCTAACATTAACAAGGGTAGTTCCTCCCGGGAAGTGTAAATCACAAATAGTGCCAGGCACAGATCCCGTTCTTCCAGAATCGCTTCTAAAGGTAGTTTATTCTTGCGAAATGCTTCGCGCATCAGCCTCTTAATTCTGTTTCTGTCGTGTGCTTTGCGGAAATTTCTCTTTGGAGCGGAAAAAACGACTTGAAACGGAACCGATTCTTCCTTTCTGTCTGCGCTTAGGAAATGCGTCACGAAAGGATAGGACTTCAGGCTTTGTTTGGCTTCAAACACCTCCGAAATGCGCTTTTTCGAGCAAAGTTTATATTCCTTTCCAAACGATTGATTCACTTGGCAAAGATATCATTCATACAGGAAAGCGGAGATAACTTTTA
This sequence comes from uncultured Flavobacteriia bacterium, assembly GCA_903928365.1. GTDB lineage: Bacteria > Bacteroidota > Bacteroidia > Flavobacteriales_D > Crocinitomicaceae > M0103. The sequence continues at coordinate 3,972 of CAIYQV010000432.1, read as the reverse complement.
CTTTTGTCCTGATTTGAAAACAGTTTTGATCGTTGGAAGTGGACCTGCCGGACTCATGGCAGCCTATCAGCTTGCCCGTAGGGGCTATCAAACACACGTGTTCGACCATAAGAAATCGTTCTCCCGTAAATTATTGGTTGCCGGGAAAGGTGGTTTTAATCTGACACATGGCGAGGAGTTGAATTCTTTTCTTCGGAAATACAATGATTCCAAAATACAAGACGCCATACGTTTGTTTAGCAACGATGATTTTCGAACATTTTTGATGGAAATGGGCGTAGAAACCTATGTTGGAAGTTCGGGAAGGGTATTTCCGATAAAGGGTATTACACCTGCGGAGTTGGTGACAAAATGGAAACAATCGATAATTGATCTCGGTGGTCAATTTCATGCTGAGCATCGTTTGGAGGAAATTCAAGGTGCTTCTATGATCTTTGAAACGGAGAAAGGGAGAGTAAAAATGGTCGGTGATTACCTTGTTCTGGCTTTGGGTGGCGCCTCTTGGAGCGTAACAGGTTCGGATGGTTCATGGACTGGAATGATCGAAAGAATGGGAATTAAAGTCATCCCCTTTGCCTCAAGTAATGGCGGAATAGTACTCGATTCGGAATTTTTAGATAAGAACTCGAGCGGGAAGGCTCTGAAGAACGTTGCAGTGTTTGCATCGGATGTTTATCGAAAAGGCGACCTTGTTTTTACTGAATACGGTCTGGAAGGGACACCTGTCTACGCATTGAATGGAGCAGTGAGGGAGAACAAGGAACTTTGTTTGGATCTCAAACCGGATTTGTCAGAATCACAAATCAAATTCAGATGGAACAGCGAGCTACAACCCACTGATCAATTAAGGGCGTTAAAATTATCAAAAGAGGCAATTTCCTTACTGAAACGGACGCTTACCAGGGAAGAGTTCTTGAATGTAGATGTACTGATTTCTCAGATTAAAAGAATCCCGTTGCCGGTTCAGGGTTTGCGCAATATAGAGGAAGTGATTTCAACGGTTGGAGGGGTAGCTATGGATGAGGTGAATTCTTCCTTTCGCATAAAAAAGCTTAAAAATGCTTATGCCATAGGAGAAATGTTGGATTGGGACACGTGTACCGGAGGATACCTTATTCAGGCTTCAGTTTCAACGGGTTTTGTTGCCGCAGAGGCAATTATTAACGCTGATCGATCCTTGGAAGATTGATCTGTTCCTTGATGATGAAGCTGGTTGGAAATTCGGATGTAATAGCCTCTTTTAATTTCTCTGCCTCCAATTGAGTTCTAAAATCACCGACTTTCAGGAAAAAGTTTGGAGCATTGAACATGACATACGCATCAATGTCAGGATACGAAGCTGAAAATCGAGAACGGGCGTCATCGATGGTTTTTTTATCTGGGTCAAATGTCAGCTGAACACGAAAACCAGAAATTTGTGGCGAGGTTGCTCCAGGACTCACACTTCCTTGTTTCTTCACTAATGCATCAATTCTTGGATCAGCATGTATTTCAATGCTTCCGGACTCCTGTGCCGTTGTTCTGAAATAGAATAAAAACAGGAATATGGGCAATAGTACTTTTGAAAGAGACATCGTTCGTGTTTTGTGAATCAAAATTAAAGAATAAGCAGCGTATAGTATTTATCGGACGGCAGTTTGTTGATAAATGTTAACGCATTGATAAGAAATTAGTAATCAGCGAATCGTTAAAAAATGTTATTTAGAATCAATTTAAATTACGAATACCACATTCAAAATTGTCACAAAACTGTCATGAATACTAGCGATTCTTCTAAATTTGCTACCGTCAAGAATTGTTTTTTTGACAACAGACTCGCAGCTTTTTAAATGAAAATATCTAATAGTCAGATGTTTAGAAACTTGAAAAATTGGTGTTTCGGAGCTTTAGTGATTTTCTTCACTACCGGAATATCCACAGTCCATGCGCAGGGTGAAGCCTTGTTCAAGGCAAAATGTGCTAGTTGTCACCAACCACACAAGAATAGTACTGGTCCGAAATTATTCCAGGTGCGTCAGCGATGGGCTGACGGTGGAGCAGGAGAAGGTGCGATCTATACGTGGGTGAACAACTGGCAGAATGCCGTAGCAAGTGGTGATCCTTATGCCGTTCAGATCCAGGCTTGGTCTCCAACAGCAATGAGTCAGTTTCCCGACTTAAAGAAAGAGGATATTGATGCTATCATGGATTGGGTTGACTCTCAACCAGATCCTGCTGCTGCAGGGGCTGATGGTGCTGCTGCAGGAGACGGTACCGCAGCTGATCCGGCTGCTGCTACTGAAGAGGAAGGTTCTGCCGGATGGATATGGATTATCCTTGGAGTGATCTTTATTACAATCATCCTTGCCGTTGGAGGTGTTCGCAGACAATTGAAATTTGCTGCTGCTGAAAACGATGGCGAAGAAGTAAACGATCAATTGACTTATGCAGAAGAATTGAAAGCATGGGCATGGAAATACAGATTGTATGTTGGTTTGGCTTCATTGGTCCTTGTGATCGGATTTGTAGTGTCATTGTTCCTTGGTTTGTACAGTATTGGTACTGTTGAGGAATACCAGCCTTCTCAACCTATCGCATTCCCACATGCTATTCACACGGGCACAAACGGAATTGATTGTAAATACTGTCACAATTCAGTTACAAAATCAAAATCAGCCGGATTACCTACAGTGAATGTTTGTATGAACTGTCACAAGCAGGTCAACGGGCGTACACCGGCTCAGCAAGAGCAGATCGCTAAGATCTATGAAGCTGCTGGTTGGGATCCTGCAGGTTCAGGTAAATACACAGGTAAAACAAAACCAATTGTTTGGAATAAGGTCCATGTATTACCTGATCACGTTTACTTCAATCACTCCCAGCACGTAGTTGTTGGTGGCGTGGATTGTAAACAATGTCACGGTGATATGACGAAACAAACGGAAGCTGTCAAAGTGCAGCCTGTTTCTGAATTGAACAAGATTGAAGGGAATATTCCTTTGACAAAAACAACCATGACGATGGGATGGTGTATCGAGTGTCACAAAGAGAAGGAAATTTCTACAGGTTCATTGGATAGCAAGAATGACGGATACTACAATGAGATTCACCGTCGATTGATGAAAGACAAGAAGCTTTATGAGAAATACCTGGAAGATGGTAAAGTATCCGTAGCTGAACTTGGTGGTTGGGAATGTGCAAAATGCCACTATTAATTAAGTAGAACAGAACTAGTCCAAATAGTATATGGCAATGACAAGAAAATATTGGAAAGGTCTTGAAGAACTAAAAGAAACACCTGAATTTCTTAACTCAAGAGATCAGGAGTTTCCTTCACAAATGTCAGTTGAGGAGTTCTTGGGTGATGAAAATCTGAAAGAAACATCAACGGCTCGTCGTGATTTCCTTAAGTTCCTAGGATTTAGCGTTGCTGCTGCAACAGTTGCAGCGTGTGAGGCTCCGGTTACTAAGGCAATCCCTTATGTGAACAAACCTGAGAACGTAACACCCGGAATGCCAACTTGGTACGCTTCAACGTACTACGACGGTGTGTCATACGCAAGTATTTTGGTGAAAACCCGCGAAGGTAGACCGATCTATATTAAAGGTAATAAGGATTTTGGCATCACCAACGGTGGCTCGAATGCACAGATCATCGCATCTGTTCTTGGTTTGTACGATTCTGCTCGTTTGCAAAACCCTGTGAAAGCAGGTGCTGAAACAAGTTGGTCAAAACTGGATGGTGACATTAAGACCGGATTGAAATCAGCAAGAAAAATTGCTTTGATTTCCAATACGGTTATCAGTCCGTCCATGTCAGCAGCAATCGCTGATCTTGCAGCTTCAGTCGGTGCAACTGCAGAAAACGGAAAGTTCGAACATATTCAATATGACGCAGTATCTTATGCTGGTATGCGTGCTGCGAACAAGGCGAACTTTGGAGCGGAGATCCTTCCTTCATATGACTTTTCGAAAGCTAAGACCATCGTAAGT
>CAIYQV010000431.1 GCA_903928365.1 uncultured Flavobacteriia bacterium | reverse complement strand
TTGGGTTACAGCTATGACGTAACCGTATCCAAATTGAATAACGGAGTCTCAGGAGGTTCACATGAAATTTCCATGGGAATTAACTTAACATGTAAGAAGAAACCGGTATCGTTCAAAACGATCTCCTGTCCTTCGTTCTAATTTTTGTAACTTTTTTAATCGTATACGTTAAAGGAGTAAATTTGTGGCCGAAAGATTATGAAAACACAAAATAAGCATATGCGCATCTTTAAGATCTTTGCGATCCTCCTGGGAGGGTCTATTTTAGCTTCGTGTGCAAGAGAAGCATCCTCTTCCACTGGCTGGAATTACAATGATCCTAGAACAGGTGGTTTCCAGAAAGTACCTTACGTAGATCAAGAAACAGGACCAGGTCTTATCCTGATTGAAGGTGGGACATTTACTATGGGTAGAACTGAGCAAGACGTTATGTACGACTGGAATACACGACCAACTCGTGTGACAGTTTCGTCTTTTTACCTGGATCAAACTGAAGTCACTAATTTCCATTGGTTAGAGTACCTATACTGGATCTCCAGAGCTTACGAATCGTATCCTGTGGTTTACAAAAACGCACTTCCGGATACATTGAGCTGGCGTTCACCACTCGGATTTAATGAAGATTATGTTGAGTATTATCTTCGTCACCCTGCATACAGAGATTATCCTGTTGTTGGCGTATCTTGGCTTCAAGCGAATGACTTCTGTAAATGGAGATCAGATCGTGTAAACGAATACATCCTTGTTCGTGAAGGTATCCTTGCTTGGAACGTAGATCAGCGTGATGAAAATACGTTTAATACGGAGTCCTATTATGCCGGACAGTATGAAGAAGCAGTTATTCGTAACGTTCAAGACTTAAACCCTTCTAACATTCAGGGTAAAAAATTGGGCACCAGAAGTGTTCGTATGGAAGATGGAATTCTTCTTCCTAGATACAGGCTCCCAACAGAAGCTGAGTGGGAATTTGCTGCAACAGGCTTGATCGGTAACCTTGCAGAAGGTTCTGAAAACATTACTGACCGTCGTATTTATCCATGGAATGGTCACTGGGTACGTAATGATGATGAGCAATTCCAGGGATCAATCAGAGCTAACTTCGTTAGGGGTCGTGGAGATTATATGGGTGTAGCCGGAAACTTAAATGACGGCGCTGATGTTACTGCACCTGTTGAGTCTTACTGGCCAAATGACTACGGTCTTTATCACATGGCTGGCAACGTTTCTGAATGGGTAATGGATGTTTATCGCCCTCTTTCTTCTGAAGACTTTGATGAGTTCCGCCCTTTCCGTGGAAACGTATTCAAAACAAAACTGTTGAATAACGAAGGTTCTATTGACATCAAGAGTCAACAAGTATCCTACGACGTACACGGGATGAAAGAATATTTGAATGAATTCGAGCGTATTCGTTATCAGCGTATCTCTGCTGACAAACACGATCCTAATGATACAATCATTCCTGCTGGTTTGTCACAAAATGTTTCTTCACGTAACCCTACTCGCAGAGGTTATGCTCCGGATCCATTCTATGTGTCACACAGCAAGACAAAAGACTCTATCGAATTGAAATTGCTTCGCGATATAAATAAAGTGATCGATGAAGCTATTAAAATGAAGAATGACAAATACGACATTGAGGCTTCCGCTTTAATTCAAGAGCGTTTGTTTGAAGGAATATTTGCTGACGAGTTGAGAACTGGTCCTGAAGGTGAAGAGTATGCATTCGAGATCATTTCTATGCTTCGCGAAGGATTTACTGATTACATCATTGATACACCAGGTAAATTGCGTTACCGAAATGTCACAGAAGAGGAGAACATTGGACGTTTGAATTACCGTAGAGATGACTACGCAGATTACCTTGACGGTGATATTGAAAGTTCGATCTACTATTCGAACGACGACCGCAAAAATGCGATTAACCAGGCGAATCGTGACCCTAACTTGATCATGTACCAAAGTGAGCATGAAGAGTTTGGATTAAATGGTGTACAGGTTAAACCTGGGGACAGAACATCTTGGCCAACGACATTGATTTCTGATAAATCAAGAGTTTATAAAGGAGGTTCATGGAAAGATAGAGCTTACTGGTTAGCTGCTGGTAGCCGACGATTCCTGGATGAAGACAAGTCTACATGTACTATCGGTTTCCGTTGCTGCATGAGTAGAGAAGGTAGTCCAACAGGTATAAATTACCAGAACTCCAAGAAAAAGAAATAGTAAAATTCAATAATTTTAAAGCCCGTTAATCGGGCTTTTTTTATGACTATGAATCACCTCTTCGATCTCTTTTACGAGTGTTCTTTGGTTTCAACAGACACACGTTCCATTACACCTAATTGCATGTTCATCGCTCTTAAAGGAGCTAATTTTAATGGAAATACCTTTGCGGAGGAAGCATTGAAATCCGGGGCTAGATATGCTATTATTGACGAAGCAGAATTTCAAACAAATGATAGCATATTTCTGGTACCTGATGCCTTGAACTTTCTTCAACAATTGGCTAATTATCACAGATCCAAATTTACTATTCCGGTCATTGGAATAACCGGTAGTAATGGAAAGACCAGTACCAAAGAATTGATCAATGCTGTGTTGTCAAGTCATTACAATGTATTATGTACCAAAGGAAACTTGAATAATCACATTGGCGTGCCTTTAACCATACTTGGTTTAAATGCATCTCATGAGATCGCCATCATTGAAATGGGCGCAAACAAGTTTAAAGATATTGCCGAATTATGCGCTATCGCCTCCCCTACTCACGGAATTATCACGAACATTGGGAAAGCACATCTGGAAGGATTTGGTGGATTTGAAGGGGTCTTAAAAACAAAGCGTGAACTGTATGAATCGATTGAATCTGTCCGCGGCACCATTGTTCTCAATCATGACGACACCACATTAGTTCAAAACACCCCGAAAAATGTCACACTTTTGAGTTACGGGACGAGTGAGGCAGCTATCACCGGAGAAATAACGGCTGTTGATCCATTTATTTCATTGCGTTTTACCCATGAAGAATACCATTCCCCTGAAATAAAAAGTCACCTGGTAGGGAAATACAATTTTTACAATTTTCTAAGTGCCGTAAGCTTTGGTATTCTTTTCGAAGTTCCTTATGCCAAAATTGAAGCAGCACTTTCGGGATATGTGCCGGAAAACAATCGTTCACAAGTAAGGAAAACTGAAAACAATACCCTTATTCTGGATTGCTACAATGCGAATCCAACGAGTATGTTAAGTGCATTAGAGAGTTTTGCAATGATTGAAAGTCAGGATAAACTTTTTATCATTGGCGACATGCTTGAACTCGGTGTGGAAACTCAAAAAGAACATCAAGCCATTGCTTCATTCTGCGAATCAAATCATTTGAACGGATTCACAGTTGGAGCATTTTTCAAACAAACAGACTCCAAATCATTTATCAAACAGTTTTCTAATCTGGAGGAAGCAAGCGACTATTTTTCTGCAAATCGAATTTCAGGAAAAACAGCATTACTCAAAGGTTCCAGAGGTATTGGTCTTGAGCGTTTAGAACCATTGTTGTAAAAAAAATGGGAGACCTTTTAGCCTCCCATCTCTTTATTTAAATTTCTCTTAAGCATTTAGAATACCTCTTGAGATAACGATCTTCTGAACTTCTGATGTTCCTTCATAGATCTGTGTGATCTTTGCATCACGCATCAATCGTTCCACATGGTACTCCTTCACAAAACCGTATCCTCCATGGATCTGAACCGCTTCAACGGTTTGTTCCATCGCCACTTTTGAAGCATACAACTTAGCCATCGCACTTGACTGATCATAATTTCTTCCCTGATCTTTGTCTATCGCACTTCGGTAAACCAACAATCTGGCAGCTTCAATCTCTGTTGCCATGTCAGCCAATTTAAATGCAATTGCCTGATGTTTGTAGATCTCTTTTCCGAAAGCTTTGCGCTCTTTGGAATACGCTGTAGACAACTCGAAAGCACCTGCAGCAATTCCTAAAGCCTGAGCAGCAATTCCGATTCGCCCGCCAGAAAGGACCTTCATCGCGAATTTGAATCCAAAACCATCTTCGCCAATGCGATTTTCCTTTGGAACTTTCACATCATTAAATAACAAGGTATGTGTATCACTTCCACGGATACCCATTTTATCTTCTTTTGCACCAACGATAAATCCTTCCATACCACGCTCGATAATGAACGCATTGATTCCTTTATGTCCGGCTTCGATGTTGGTTTGTGCGATCACCAGGTAAATGGATGCAGATGAACCATTCGTGATCCAGTTCTTAGTTCCATTCAAAAGATAATGATCTCCTTTATCGATAGCCGTTGTGCGCTGCGAAGTCGCATCTGAACCTGCTTCAGGTTCTGACAAACAAAATGCTCCGATCTTCTCCCCTTTTGCCAATGGCACCAGGTATTTTTGTTTTTGTTCCTCGGATCCAAACTTCTCTAATCCCCAGCATACGAGTGAATTATTCACGGACATACACACAGAAGTAGATGCGTCCACTTTGGAAATCTCTTCCATTGCAAGGACATAAGAAAGCGTATCCATTCCTGATCCACCATATTTCGGGTCAACCATCATTCCTAAAAAACCCAATTCAGCCAACTGCTTGATCTCTTCCGTAGGAAAACGCTGATCTCTGTCGCGCTCAATCACTCCAGGTTTCAGTACATTCTGTGCAAAATCTCTGGCTGCCTCTTTTACTGCAAGTTGTTCTTCTGTCAACTCAAAATTCATCATGATCGAAAGGTTTTATAATTCAGTATGGTTGCAAATGTAAGGGATATATTCTATTTTTCCTTCCGATATGAGTGTACGGTTTGAAATCATCGGTTTAATGTCAGGGACATCTATGGACGGTTTGGACATTGCGCATGTGAGCCTTCATTTAGATGAAGAAAAGGGTGATTCATTTACGTTAATCCATTCGGAGTCGGTTCCTATTCCTGAAGAACTAAGAAAGAAGATCGAAACAGCTCCGCATTCCTCCATTACTGAGGCAACCGAACTCGATCATCAACTCGGTCATTTCTATGCGGATTGTGTTGAGCAATTTTTAGAAAAATACAACATTTCTAGAACTTCCCTAGACGCCATAGGTTGTCATGGTCAAACCATATTGCACCAACCCCACAATGGATTCACCTTGCAAATCGGAAATGGAAACATTTTAGCTTACCGAACAGGCATCAAGGTCGTTAATGATTTCAGGAGTCATGATATCTGTGCAGGCGGACAAGGAGCACCTTTAGTACCAATTGGCGATTTTGGCCTGTTCTATAAAAATGCCGAAGCTTTTCTGAATTTGGGTGGGTTCGCAAACCTTAGTTACAAGGACAAAACGGGCGAAATTCGTGCTTTTGACATTTCTCCTGCCAACTTACCACTAAACAAACTAGCCGAAGCCAGAGGATTGACCTATGATAAAGACGGTACATTATCCAGAAGTGGCGAGATCAGTTTCTTCTTATTGGACTTATTGAATTCGTTGCCCTATTATCAGCAAGATGCTCCAAAATCGCTCGGCACAGAATGGTTGGAGTCCGAATTTTATCCTTTGATCAAATTTGACAGAGACATTGAAAACAATCTGCGTACGGTGACCGAACACATTGCGATTCAAGTATCAAAAGAACTGGACAACAGCGGATCGAACCGCGTATTAGTTACCGGAGGAGGCGCTAGAAATCATTACCTTATCGAACGTATTCAGCATTATTTTTCGGGGAATTTGATCCTCCCGGAAGAAACACTGATCGACTTTAAAGAAGCCATCGTTTTTGCTTATCTCGCTGCTTTAAAACTTCATGGAAAACCAAATTCACTCTCTTCAGTAACAGGTGCCCATCGAAATATGATTGGAGGAGTCATTCACGACCCCGGATTCTAAGAATCAGTTATTCCGTAGCCTTGTGTTGTAATTTTAACAAGTTGTACCGAAGGTAAAAGATGTTTCTTACTTTTGTTGCCCATTGATAACACCCCAGAAAAATGAAACAATTACTTGACAAATTTGAGAACAAACGCCCGGAGATCGTATTTGAATGGAAAGATACAGAAACCGAAGCTGAAGGTTGGGTAGTTATCAACTCACTAAGAGGCGGAGCCGCTGGTGGAGGAACAAGAATGCGTCAAGGACTAGACAAACGTGAAGTGGAATCCCTTGCTAAAACAATGGAGGTTAAATTCACCGTGGCAGGTCCTCCCATAGGTGGAGCTAAATCAGGGATCAATTTTGACCCGAAAGACCCACGAAAAGAAGGCGTATTGAAGAGATGGTTTAATGCTGTTTCTCCTTTACTCAAGCATTACTACGGAACGGGTGGTGACTTGAATGTAGATGAGATCCATGAAGTTATTCCGATCACCGAAGATTGTGGTGTATGGCATCCGCAAGAAGGGGTGTTTAATGGGCATTTTCAGCCTAGAGAAGCACAAAAGATCAACCGCATCGGCCAATTACGACAGGGTGTATTGAAAGTGATTGAAGATGGCGCATTTTCTCCTGATGTTAATCGGAAATACGTCGTAGCAGACATGATTACAGGATACGGCGTGGCAGAATCAATCAAACACTATTACGAGATTTGGGGAGGAAGTGTTAAAGGAAAGAAAGTCATCGTACAAGGTTGGGGAAATGTTGGTTCGGCCGGAGCATACTACCTAGCTCAACAAGGAGCTAAAGTAGTTGGGATCATCGACCGTGTAGGAGGATTGATTAATGAAGAAGGATTTACATTTGAAGAGATCAAGTCCTTGTTCCTCAATAAAAATGGTAACGAACTTTCGCATCCGAACCTTTTGTCCTATGATGAAATGAACGAACGTATTTGGTCACTTGGTGCAGATGTTTTCATCCCATGTGCCGGGTCACGAATGATCACAGAAGCACAGCTTGAGCAAATGATCGCTGGAGGCATGGAAGTCATTTCATCCGGAGCGAACGTTCCATTCGCAGATCCTGAGATCTTCTTTGGACCTATTGCAGATAAAGCAGATAATTCTATTTCCATCATTCCTGATTTCATTTCAAACTGCGGAATGGCGCGCGTTTTTGCTTATTTAATGAGCAATGACCTGAAAGAATTGACGGACCAGGGAAT
>CAIYQV010000430.1 GCA_903928365.1 uncultured Flavobacteriia bacterium | reverse complement strand
GGATCACGCATCATATTCGCCCATTCCGGTGTGTTTTGAGCGAAGGTTGTAGCAGATAATAGTAGTGTTAGGAAAACTGTAAGGTTCAATTTCCATTTCATAGCTTGCATGTTTAGAGGCAGAAAATTAAGGAACGATCATAACAAATGAAAACTTTTGTAACATTATTTTTAATCATTCTAATTAAGTGGCTTGCTATCAGTGTATTTTCATGGAATGATGTTTTATGAGGGTGCTCTTAGATAGTTTTCTAAGCTCATTATCATTCAACATGATACATCGTGCAGGGCTACTTACCTTATGAAGAACATTTGAAGGATCTAATAGTCAAATTACACGAATACCATTTAGCTTTGCACTGGAAATGAAAAACACAGCGGATTCCACATTGGACTTCTTCAGGGATGTGTACGACGTCGTTCGGCTCATTCCAGAGGGAAGAGTGACCAGTTATGGTGCTATTGCAAAATACCTTGGTTCTGCAAGGTCTTCTCGTATGGTGGGATGGGCTATGAATGCTTCGCATCGATTGCCTGATGTACCTGCTCACAGAGTATTGAACCGAAATGGGCTGCTTACCGGTAAACATCACTTTGGCGATCCTAATGAAATGCAACGGCTGCTTGAGTCAGAAGGAATCATCGTGAAAGAGGATCAAGTTCAAAACTTCCTCTCTTTATTCTGGGATCCAAATGACGCATTGAAGCTTCCGTGATCTTTTATCCATCCGACGAGATTTCCTATTAATTTTACCCTATGATCTTAGTCACAGGTGGTACCGGTTTACTTGGCAGTCATTTGCTTCTTCAACTTACTTTAAAAGGAAGTAAAGTCAGAGCAATCTACCGTGACGTTCAGCGTGTTGAACGCGTTCGTAACGTATTTCGGTATTACCATTCAGATCGCTATGAGGAACTTTTCTCTCAGATTCAATGGATCAAAGGAGATATTCTTGATCTTTCCTCACTGGAAGAGGCCATGTTTGAAATAGATGAGGTTTACCACTGTGCAGGAATGGTTTCGTTTGCCACGACTGATTTCAAAAAGGTAATGAAAGTGAACCGGGAAGGCACAGCCAATGTCGTTAATTGTTGCCTTGCTTTGGGAATTCGCAAACTCTGTCACGTGAGTTCTACCGCTGCATTAGGCTACATAGAGAACGGCATTACGAATGAACTCGTGAGCTGGAAAAACGGACCGGAAGTCAGTGGTTATTCGGTGTCCAAATATTCTGCTGAAAAGGAGGTTTGGCGAGGGATCGAAGAAGGCCTCAACGCCGTGATCGTGAATCCATGTGTCATCTTCGGTGCAGGAAGTTGGGATGAGAGTTCACTTGCCATCTTTAAAACCGTTCACAAAGGATTAAAATTCTACACCCCCGGATCAAACAGTTTTGTAGACGCCAGAGATGTAGCAACGATAATGGTTCAACTGATGCAAAGTGACATCAAAAGCGAACGCTTCTTGTGCACCGGGGAAAATATGTCTTTCAAAGAACTCACATCACGGATTGCTGAAAAAATGAATAAACCGACGCCTCATCTTTCAACTCCCCGCTGGCTTGCAGGAATCGGATGGCGTGTGGCTGCACTTTTAAGCCTTGTGACGGGCAAAAAACCACTCATTACCAAAGACACTGTTTCTTCCGCTTTCAAAAAGATCTCATATGATACCACCAAGGTGAGAGAGGCGCTATCCTTTACGTTCCATTCGGCAAATGACACGATCGATAATGCACTGAAAGGAAGAATCGACTGAACATTCCACCTTTTTATTCGTTAATCTAGCGTTGGAAAAATTAAGTATTTACACTGCACGACACAAAAATAGTATACTCATCGGTATCCTTGTTTTGTTCTATTCAGTCGGTATTGTCGGAACTCATCTTGATGCGCACCGAGCTTATTTCTTAAGTCTTTCGCCCTTCAATTTAATACTGTCATTTACTGTCGCTGCTCTTGCTATTGACGGAAAGTTCAAAGCGCAATTCCTTTTTTTTGGTTGTTGTTATTTACTTTCGATGCTGGCAGAATGGATTGGCACTTCCACAGGCTATCTTTTTGGCACTTACCATTATGGTTCTAATCTGGGAAGTACGATACTAGGCGTTCCTTATGTGATTGGACTCAACTGGTGGATCTTATTGATGGGTGCGACTTCCATTGGGGCCTCATTGAAGTTAAAACCTCTGACTGCAGCCATTTTTGGAGCAAGTTTAATGACTCTTCTTGATGTGATCATGGAACCGGTAGCAATCATGAGTGATTTCTGGCACTGGAAAAACGAGCAAATACCTTTCTATAATTACGTTTGTTGGTTTATTCTTGCTTTTATTTTGATGCTTATACAGCAGAAAATGAGCAAACCAGAACCGAACAAAGTGCATACAGCATTGTTTCTAATTATAACTTTGTTTTTTATTACTCAATTGCTTTTTTGATCATGTATTGGTGGGGACCCTTCGTTTTAGTTGCAACATTTGTCATCATGGAATTTATGGCCTGGGCAACACATCGCTTTGTAATGCACGGTTTCATGTGGTATTTTCATGCGGATCACCATGTGGAAGAACCTGGATTTTTTGAGCGAAACGACGTTTTCTTTTTAATCTACGCTGTTCCTTCCTGGTTGTGCATCATGCTTGGAATGATGACGGAACATTATGTTCCGGTATGGATTGGATTCGGTATTGCAGCGTATGGTTTTGCTTATTTCCTCATTCATGACGTATACATACATCGCCGATTCAAATGGTTGCGGGATATCGAACGACCTTATTTTATGGCTATTCGTAAAGCGCACAAAATGCATCACAAGCACCAGGGAAAAGAAGACGGTGAATGTTTTGGGATGCTTTGGGTTCCGTTCAAGTATTTCCGGGAAGCGCGCAAAGCATACGTCGCTAAACAAAACCTCCGATGAGCGTTTACGGCTGGGTTATCCTCGGGAGTATTACCGGTCCATTCTTATTGAGTTTCGATCGCAAAGTTGCCTTCTACAAATACTGGAAAGCTCTTTTTCTGGCAATCGTCCCGGTGGCCATAGTATTTCTGATTTGGGATGAATATTTTACCATTAATAAGATCTGGGGATTCACACCTCGCTACCTGACAGGTTATTATCTGGGCCATCTTCCTGTGGAGGAAGTTTCTTTTTTCCTGATTGTCCCCTATGCCTGTTTTTTTATTTACGAGGTCTTACAATCTTATTTCCCAAACTTTGAAACTCAGCGATTGGGTCAAATATTGGGATTTGCTATCACCTCATCAGGTCTGGTCTTCGGGACCCTGTACATGGAAAACTGGTACACGGCATCTGCCTGTCTTTGTGCCGCGATCCTGACTATCGGTCTCTTTTTCGTTAAGCGCGTTGCATGGTACGGACGATTTGCATTTAGCTACCTTGTGGTCCTTGTGCCTTTTCTGATCGTGAATGGCATCCTCACCGGTGCTGTGACGGATGAACCCGTGGTATGGTACAGTGCCGATCACATTATGGGCCCTAGAATTTATACCATTCCGGTGGAAGATCTGTTCTATAACTACGCGATGCTCTTGCCTATGACCGCTTTGTATGAGCGATTTAAGCGAATCGCAAATCCAATTAAGAATTAAGAATAGAGGAATTATCGAATTATCGAATTATCGAATTATCGAATTATCGAATTATCGAATTATCGAATTTAAAAAAATTTATAATCCTTGAAGCCCAGGATCATGATGTAATTCGTGGCTACATCTCGGGTTAAGACATACGTGAGCAACTTGCTTTTCTCGTTGTAAATCATTTCTGTTTCGGTAATGTATTTACCTCCCCGGTAATATTGTTTTTCCGTCAGATTGCCATGAGCATCGTATAGAAAAACCTGTTCCTCGTAGGGTGTTGTTTCATCCTGTCGAAATTGTTTAATGGATGACAACAATCCACGTTCATTGTAGGCATATTTATAGGAGGTAACACCGGTCGTCATGATCAGTCTTTCCTGCCGTTCTTTTAAATAACCAATGGAACTGAAATAGGAAAATACGTGCATATACGGCAGATCATAACTGTTATAGATGGTTTTACGCATCATGGAGTCACCTGTTTCATAGCGCATGGATTCTGTATTCAAAACGGTACGGTGTGCAACTCTGAATGTATCCAGGTAATCTCTGGAATAATACTCTTTAATGATCCTTCCGTTCGTATCATAATCGTAATTGGTAACAGTAAAACCTTTCCCATCTCCCTTTCTGTGTTCGATGATCTTACCCTGATCAGAATACTTGAACAGGTTCCAGGTGGTATCCTTCGTGCCATCGTCCTTTCTCGTTTCGAAGGAGGAGACCAATCTACCAAGCGTATCGAATTGATATACTTGTTTATATTGGGTGTTTTTCATGGTTTCACCCGGCTTTTTGTAGGTGTACTGTCCCGTTAAGGTTTTGATCTTGTTTAAACGAATAAACTCAGGGCTGAAAAATGGTTTATCCGTAAATGCACTGCCCTCTCGGTTATCGAGCATTTGTCCCAAGCAGAATAAGGGGACGAAGATCAAAAGTATGGAGAACATTTTCACGCTACAAAAAACGCGATTGCTCCGTTTGGTTTCAGATGTCCTTCCGGATTGTTATCCATATTCCTTTATGAATAACTGTCGGTCGCATGCCTGTTCTGCTGTATTGCTCTCATCGTTTCTTCAGCTGAATCGGAGGGCAAGGAACATGCCCCATCAACACAGAGATAAAAACTCAGTTCTGCTCCCCGACCTTTTCCTTCCGTCAAGGGAAGATCTTCCCTTTCTTTAACGGCCAACAGGACATCGGGAAAGTACTTTTGGACCCAATGATCTGCTTGATTTTTCGATTCCTCACCGCTAATCACCAATTGCATAAAAGGTCCGGTTTGTTTTAGTAAAAGTATTCCCCAGTTGGAATATCCTGAACCGTATTGCTCCATGCCAT
>CAIYQV010000429.1 GCA_903928365.1 uncultured Flavobacteriia bacterium | reverse complement strand
TGAAACTCGGGAAACTTTTGTCAATGAGCGGCGCGTTTTGACAGTTCTTTCTACCCACAAACGCAAAATCTCAGGAACAGTTGTTGGTTCCTCCAAAACGGGCAGCTTGACCTTTATCGAACCTCAGATCAATATTCAACTGAATAATGAACTGGAATTGTTGCTTGACGATGAGCGCAAAGAGATTTACCTGATACTTCAACAATTATCACGCGAACTCGCCGTTCATTTTGATCTCATCACGGCTTATCAAAAGATCCTCACCCGATTGGATTTTATCAATGCCAAAAGCCGACTTGCGCTTGAATTGAACTGCTGTCTACCCGGACTAGTTAAAGACCCACGAATAGAGTTGATCGATGCCTTCCATCCTATTCTTTGGAAAAGCAACAAGGAAGCACGCAAGGTGACCTTCCCTCAATACATCCGAATGGATCGTTCGACACGTATGCTGGTCATTTCCGGTCCAAATGCCGGTGGGAAAAGCATTACCTTAAAGACCATCGGATTGCTGCAGTTGATGTTGCAATCGGGACTTCTTGTTCCTGTGAATCCGAACAGTAAAATGTGCTTTTTTCAGCAAGTCCTGACGGATATTGGAGACAATCAGTCGATCGAAAATGAGTTGAGTACCTATTCCTACCGACTGAAGCGCATGCAGTATTTTCTGACCGTTGCCAATCAGCGCACATTGCTGTTACTGGACGAATTTGGCACCGGTTCAGATCCTGATCTGGGAGGCGCTCTGGCCGAAGTTTTCTTCGAAGAACTTTACAACAAACGAAGCTTTGGAGTCATCACGACACATTACGGTAACATCAAACTGAAAGCCGACAAGCTGAAAGAAGCAGTCAATGGATGTATGCTTTTCAATACGGAAACACTCGAGCCTCTTTATCGTTTTTCGATAGGTCAACCGGGAAGCTCGTTTACGTTTGAAGTCGCACAGATAAACGGTACTCCGCTGGAATTGATCGAACGGGCCAAAACACGCATCGACCAGCGAAAAGTGAATATGGATCGGCTTTTACATGAGCTGCAACGGGAAAAAACCTATCTGGAAAAGCTGAACAAAGAACACATCAGTGCCCAGGAAGCAGCGAATACGGCACGAGAAGATTTTTTGGAGCGTAAAGCACGGTTCGAGGAGAAGCTGAGATCGCAGCAGGAATTCATAGAGAAGAACAACAAGTATCTTCAGAATGGAAAGAAGCTGTCAGCGTTCATTGATAAGTTTGTGACACGTTCTCGGAAAAAAGACGTGAACCAGCATCTATTTGAAGAGATTAGGAAATACCTGACCGTTGAAAAAAGCAAACTGGAAGATGCCGATCGAAAAGAAAAGCTTATGAAAGCGGCGCTGGTACCTATTACGAAAAAGAAAAAAGTTCAGAAACCTGAAACGGATCCTTACCAGCGACACAAGATCGTGGTTGGCTCTTCTGTCAAATTGATTTCTACCAAGCAAAGCGGAACCGTTGAATCCATCGAAGGAGAAACCTTGACCGTTACATTTGGATTCTTACGGATGAAGGTGGAGCGGGAAAAGTTGATGTGGATCAAGTGATCAAAACCGCGCATTCACCCCAAAGGAGAACACCGGACCTCCAATACCGATTTCGGTAAAAAGTCCAATCATCGGAGCAATATCGTAGGCATAACCTGCTGCAATTCGGTAGGCTATTGGCAGGGATATAGTTCCAATACTTTTTGTGAATTCAAGCTCCTGATCTTCCTTGTACAGTTTTGCTTTCAAATGATTGTACCCCAATCCTGCACTCAAGTAAATGTCCGAAGCACTTTCTTCTTTCAATGCATGTACGAACACATTTAGTGTTCCTTTGTAGCGAGGCAATTCAAGTCGATAAGAACCATATGGATTCACACCAACCAGTTGAATTCCCCATTTGGCACTGATCTCGTTGTAAAAGGATAGATCGTCCACATTCATTTCCAACCTTCCATAGCGGTAATACAGATCCGCACTGGCAGAAACCCAACGGTTAAAACGATAATTGATCTCCCCGCCTACTCCCGGAAGCCCCGCATAGGTGATCTTATCCTGATATTGAGTGGAAAACTTGAATGCCCATTTCAATAACGATGGTCCGCCGGTATACACTTGTACGCTGAATTTTCGAGCTCTGTCGTTCTGCGCAAATCCACGGAAATGCAGAAAAATAATCAGAACTACAAAGAGGCTAAAAGGGCAAAGACGTTCTTTCCATGAACCAAAGGTTTGTTGTACCATTCTTATTTTCATTAAGTGCTCTGCATTTTGATCAGATTCAATGCCGATCCCGCTTTGAACCATTCGATCTGTGATTGGTTGTAGCTGTGATTCAATTGAATTGTTTCTTTAGAACCCGTTTGATGTTCTATTTCCAAAGTCAACGGTTTACCCGGCGTAAAATCGACAAGATCTACAAAGTTGAACGTGTCGTCTTCAAGGATCTTATCGTAATCTGCTTCGTTCATAAACGTCAATCCGAGCATTCCCTGCTTCTTCAAATTCGTCTCATGAATGCGTGCAAAGGATTTCACGATCACAGCTCGCACCCCAAGGTGACGAGGTTCCATAGCCGCATGCTCGCGTGACGAACCCTCTCCATAATTGTGATCTCCTACAACGATCGAAGGTATTCCTAAGGCTTTATAGGCGCGCTGCACAGCAGGAACTTCACCTACCTCTTTGGTCAGCTGATTCACTACCGCATTGGTTTTTCCGTTAAAAGCATTTTCTGCTCCGATCAGCATGTTATTGGAAATGTTGTCGAGGTGACCGCGGTAACGCAGCCATGGGCCGGCCATAGAAATGTGATCTGTGGTACATTTTCCTTTTGCCTTGATGAGCAATTTCGCTCCGACAATATTTTTTCCATCCCACGCAGGAAAGTTTTCCAACAACTGAAGTCGTGATGAATCAGGTGCAACTGCCACAGCGACTTGACTTCCATCTTCCGCCGGAGCCTGATAGCCCGGATCGTCCACCGCAAATCCTTTTTTCGGCAATTCGTCACC
>CAIYQV010000428.1 GCA_903928365.1 uncultured Flavobacteriia bacterium | reverse complement strand
TTAAGTAATTGATATAAATAACACACACATGAACAAAAAGAACATCATCCTGATCATCCTAGCCATTGGATTGATCACCCTTACTGTTTTTAAATTGAAGTCCAACAAGGAAAAAGCAGCTGAAAAAATTTACATTCACGACACCGAGGCCCCCATCCTTGTTGAAACCACCCAAGCAGAAACACACACCTTTGCAAGTGCCTTTAATTACCTTGGAAGTTTTGAACCATTCAGACAGAACATGATTGGTTCTGATGCCTCCGGAAAATTGATCCGACTGGATGTTCAGGAAGGTGATCGCGTCGCACAGGGACAGGTCATTGCGAAAATAGACGATGAAATGTTACAGATCCAGCTTCAGAACATCGAGGTTTCGATCGAGGGTCAGCGAAATGATGATCAGCGAAATGAAGCACTTTCTAAAGACAAAGCCATTCCTGAAGTACAGCTTGAAAAAACAAAACTTGGACTCAAATCAGCAGAATTGCAGAAAAAACAATTGCAAAAGCAATTAAGAAGTACGAACATCTCTGCCCCATTCTCCGGTGTGATCACCAAAAAAATGGTAGATCTGGGTTCCGTGATTGGTCTGGGCTCGCCCCTGGTAGAGATTACCGACATTGCCTCTTTGAAATTGACGATCTCTGTCCCTGAACGAGACATTTTGAAATTTCGAAACGGACAAACAGTCGAAGTGAAGGCTGACGTTTATGGGACCAAAACGTTTCAAGGAAAAGTCAGCTTCTTATCAGTTCAAGCCGACAAATCGCACAACTTTAAAGTTCAGATAACCGTTCCAAATGCGAAGAATGAGCTGATGGCAGGAATGTATGGTACCGCATCCCTAAGTAATGCAACTAGCGTAACAGCCTTGTCGATTCCGAGAAAAGCATTGGTAGGATCAACGAAAGACCCACAAGTATATGTGGTTAAAAACGGGATCGCCAAACTAACTTCGTTCAACGCCGGAACATCCGACGGGGATTTCATCGAAGTCATCTCCGGTATTACCGCTCAAGATCAGATCGTGATCAAAGGACAGGTGAATATTCAGGACAACACCAACGTTAAAATCAGTAAATAAGCTTCGTTATGACACTTACGGAACTATCGATCAAGCGTCCATCCTTCATTATTGTGATCTTCACAATTCTCGTTGGGGGTGGATTGCTTTGTTACAACCAGCTCAGTTACGAACTTCTTCCTGATTTCTCTCCACCGATCCTCACCGTTACAACCACATATCCGGGTGCCTCTCCCGCTACGGTAGAAAGTCAGGTCTCCAAACCGCTGGAAGACGCTCTAGCGGGATTAGAAAACATATCGGAAGTCACCTCTTTTTCATTGGACAATGCTTCAGTTGTTCTTCTCGAATTCAAAGCATCCGCAGACATTGATGCTTCTCTCGAAGATGCGCAGCGCAAAGTGAATAATATCCTGAACAATCTTCCGGATGGTGCTAGTTCACCAGTACTTGCGAAAATAGAACCGAATGCTTCTCCTGTATTACAGGTATCAGCGGTAGCATCCAACATGGACGACAAAGCATTCATGGAATTAATGGATGATCAGCTGATTCCTCAGATCAAACAAACGAAAGGTGTAGCTGAAGTTCAGGTTATTGGAGGTGAACGAAGAGAATTTCGTGTCAATGTGGATAAGGACAAGTTAAAGGCTTATGGACTTACTCTTTCCTCCGTCAATCAGGCCATCAGCGCTGCCAATGTAGAATTTCCCACAGGAAAAGTGAAGAACAGATCCGAACAAATCACGGTTCGACTATCAGGTAAGTTTAAAAATGTGCAGGACCTTGAAAATTTGATTCTGACTTCTAATAATGGATCTTCCATCAAACTTGGTGAGGTGGCCGAGGTGTTGGATGGTTCTGCGGATCAGCTGGCTGTAAGTAGATTCAATGGTCAGAATGGTATTGGACTTCGCATTAAAAAACAAAGTGATGCCAACGCCGTGGATATGGCGAATGCCACGAAAGAAAAATTTAAGCAGATCGAAGAGAAATATGCCAATAAGGGTATAAAATTCACCGTTGCCACCGACACTTCGAAACCTACGATCGAATCCGTTAACGCCGTGATCCATGACCTTGAGCTGGCCGTTTTACTTGTTGCTGCCGTAATGCTTTTGTTCCTTCACAGTTTGAGAAATGCATTCATTGTACTCGTTTCGATTCCTGCGTCATTGATTTCGACATTTGTCGCTATGTATCTTTTGGGATATACACTGAATCTCATGACCTTGTTGGCTATGTCTTTGGTGATCGGGATCCTGGTCGACGATTCCATTGTGGTACTGGAGAACATTTATCGTCACCTTCAGATGGGTAAACCCAGACGAAAAGCGGCACTTGAAGGTCGAAATGAGATTGGTTTTACAGCATTAGCCATAACATTGGTGGATGTGGTGGTATTCTCCCCGGTGGTGTTCATTGAGGGTACTATTTCAGACATTCTTCAACAATTTTCGATCGTTGTAGTCGTATCGACCTTAATGTCCCTTTTTGTCTGTTTTACATTGACTCCGTGGCTCGCTTCAAGATTTGCCAAAGAGGTCAAACTCAATCCAAAAAATCCACTTCAGGCTATTCTTATTTGGTTTGAACGAAGGATTCATCTTTTCACGGACAGTTATGTAAAACTTGTTGGTTGGTCCTTGCGCCACAAACTGATCATGGGAGGAATTGTGATCCTCATTTTCATTGCATCCTTTGCAACGATGGGACTAGGTATCGTAGGTCAGGAGTTCGTCGCCCAGGGGGATCAAGGAAAATTCATGATCAAACTTAAATACGACAAGAGTACCACCTTCGAGGAAAACAATGCGATCACCATGCAGATCGAACAGATGATCCTGGCACAAAAAGACGTGGTAGATATTGTTTTTGCTAATGTCGGCGGACCAAGTTCAGGAATGGGTGCGGCATCTTTTGGTGCTGAAAATCGTTCGGAGCTTACGGTAAAAATGAAACCGGGAATGCAAAAGAACTATCCGACGATCCAATATATGACTGAGATTCGTAAAAAGATTGAAAATTCTTTCCCTGGTATTGAGGTAAAAGCCCTGAATATCGGTATGGTGGAGTCAGAAGAAGCACCTATTGAAATCTTCCTTTCTTCGGATGATCATGAACTATTGATGAAGGAGGCAAGAAGACTTAAAACCCACATCCTAACGATCAAAGGAGCGAAAGATCCAACCATCTCCACTGATGATATCACACCAGAGCTGCGCGTAGAACTCGATCGAGAGAAAATGGGGCAACTTGGATTACCAATCGCCGTTGTTGGAATGCAATTGCAAAACGCACTGACTGGTAGTGATGACAATCGATTCGATGACAAAGGTCAGGAGTACGATATCCGTGTGATGATGGATAAATTCGATCGCAAGAATATTGATGATATTCAATCCATGACTTTCAGTACCAACGATGGAAAACAAGTACGATTAAGTGAATTCGCCGATATCTACATGTCAAACGGGGAAGGTTCACTTGAACGCAAGAATCGTATCTCCAATACCACATTGAGAGCCTATGTACTTGGAACCGCCTCTGGAAACGTATCGAAGGAAATCGAAGCATACCTTAAAAAAGAACCATTGGATGAAAATGTGCGTCTTTTGTGGGGAGGAGAAATCAAACGTCAAAAAGAATCGATGGGTGCCTTGGGAACAGCCATGGGAATCGGATTGATCCTGGTTTACCTGATCATGGTGGCACTTTACGACAACTTTGTCTATCCTTTTGTTGTCTTATTTTCTATACTTGTGTCCCTTACGGGTGCCATTCTTGCTCTTAATCTTACATCGTCAAATATGGGAATCTTCACAATGCTGGGGATGTTAATGCTCCTCGGGCTCGTTGCGAAAAATGCAATCTTGATTGTGGACTTTACCAATCACTTGAAAGAGAAAGGCATGTCCACATACACTGCTTTACTTGAATCTGTGCGAGAGCGTATGCGTCCGATCCTTATGACAACGATTGCGATGATCATAGGAATGATCCCAATTGCCACAGCTACAGGTTCCGGTGCTGAATGGAAAAATGGATTGGCGTGGATCCTTATTGGCGGACTGACGAGTTCCATGTTCCTGACCATCATTGTGGTACCGATGATGTATTATGTGGTAGACCGCATTCGCGCGCGATTCTCCAGAGGGAAGAAAATCCAGCTTGATGAAGGAGAAGAAGTTGAACCACAGGAAATTTTGATCTGATAAAGCGCTCCGAAAGGAGCGTTTTTTTGTTTCTACTTTTTGGAATCAGCCTGATTCCATTAATTTTACCTCATCAAAAATTCGGCATGAGTAAAAAAAAATTTAAGCCTGTAAAAAATAAAATGCAAGTATTGGATGATCTCAATCAAACAGATACTTCAAAGAACAAAAAACCTCAGCCATCAACTGTTTCAACTTCTGCAAAGTCCGCAAACAAATTCCTGGTATGGGTTACTGCATTGGTAATTGCTGTAACTGGAGGATTACTTTACTCTAACACTTCAGAACACAACTATAATCTGGATGATTTTTCTGTGATCGTAGATAATGAGTTCACTGTGAAAGGCACAGAGGCAATCGGCGATATTTTCACGCATGGTTATCGCACCGGTATGAACTTTGAAGATAATCTTTATCGTCCATTGAGCAAAGCTATGTTTGCCTGGGAATATGAGCAAAGCGGGGGGAAACCCGAATTATCCCACAAGGTCAACATCTTTATTTACAGCCTACTGTGCGGATTTATATTCTTACTTCTGAATCGATTCTTTCCAAATCGCTATTACCTTGCTTTGATTGCCTCCTTATTGTTTGCCTTCCACCCTATTCACACGGAAGTAGTTGCTAATATTAAGAGTCGCGATGAAATGATGGCCATGTTCTTCATGGTGATCGGACTCTGGTATGCAAAATCTTACGGGGACACCTTAAAAAAGCGATGGCTTCTGCTTTCGGGAGTGGGCTTCTTCCTTGCGCTTTTATCTAAAGAATCTGCTATTACGTATGTTGCATTGATGCCAGTGACATTGTATTTCTTCTCAGAACTGAAATGGTCAAAAATTGCCCTCGCAGCCGGTTTTACAGTAGCCGTGGCCGGAGTTTACCTGATGATCCATCATTCGGTGATTGGTGGTATCGGATTGAAAAGCATCAATATCGCCGACAACTCGCTCATGGCCACGACCAGCTTTATGCAGCAACGAATGACCGCCATTGAAATCCTCGGACGTTATATCTACCTGCTTTGTTACCCTCATCCTTTGTCTTGCGATTATTCCTTTAACACCATTCCAGTAGTCAGCTCTTTTGGGAATGGTCGTTTTTTAATTGCTTTTGCCTTGCATCTTGCTGGACTGTATTTCGCCTACAGAGGTTGGAAGAAGAAAGAAGCATACAGCTATGGAATCTTGTTTTACCTGATCACCATATCCATCGTGAGCAATGTATTCATGTTGATCGGAACGAATATGGCTGAGCGATTGGTATTTCTTCCATCACTTGGTTTCTGTATTTTGGCAGCTTGGATCATCACACGTCTGACTAGTTCGCTTGATCTGATTCCCTCAAAGATCGGTGACATCTTCACACAAAAATCGCTCAACTGGATGTTGCTGCTTCCTGTATTGATTTTTTTCAGCGCCAAAACTATTGATAGAAATAAGGACTGGAAAAATGTTAAAATACTCTTTGACAAGGACGTAAACACCGTACCTAACAGTGTGCATATGTTGTACTACCACGCCAACATGATGACGAATCACGACACCCTACAAACGAAATCGGAAGAGGAGAAAAAGAAGATCTATGACCTGGCGGAAAAGGAATTGCGCACATCCTTAACGATTCTTGAGGCTTTTCCTGAGGTGCATTCAACACTCGCGAAGATTCTTCAATATAAAGGAGAATACAGAGAGGCTATTACCCATTACGAACGACGTCTTCAACTCAACAACCTTGATGCAACCGTTTACAACAATCTTGGAACGTGTTATGGTTTCATGAATGTAACGGATTCTGCTGAAATGAACTTCAAAGTAGCCATAGAAAGATCAAGCAGTTGTTATGCAGATGCCTTATGCAATATGGCGACGGCGTACATCAACCGTGGCGCGATCAGTATGCAGCAGAATAAGCGTGAAGAAGCCATTAAGCATTACCAGACAGCAATTGATTATTCGAATCAAACCATCACATGTAAATGGGACACACCGCTTGCCTACAAATACCTTGGCATGGCCTATGATGCACTGGGTGACCCCGAAAAAGCAAAGAAATATTACTTGCAGGGTGAGCAGATCCAAAAGAACAGTATGCCCGCTCCTGCCAAATGATTTAAATACGTAAATTCGCACAGCAAATTAGAGTCAGGAATTATGAGTTATGATCTTATCGTAGTAGGAAGCGGACCAGGTGGATATGTTACTGCCATTCGTGCTTCACAACTTGGACTGAAAACGGCCATTATTGAGCGTGAGTCGCTTGGTGGAATCTGTCTGAACTGGGGATGTATCCCAACCAAAGCGCTTCTGAAAAGTGCCAATGTGTTTGAATACCTGACACATGCAAGCGATTATGGAATCACTGTGAAAGAAGCTAATGCAGATTTCAGTGCCATGGTTGATCGCAGTCGCGGTGTGGCAAATGGCATGAGTGCAGGGATCCAGTTCCTGATGAAAAAGAACAAGATCGATGTGATCAAAGGTAGCGCTACCCTTTTGGCAGGAAAAAAAGTGAGTGTTAAAGCAGAAGACGGAAGCACCACTGAATATACTGCAGGAAAAGGTATTATCATTGCGACCGGAGCACGTTCACGTGAACTTCCAAATCTTCCTCAGGATGGTGAGAAGATCATTGGTTACCGCCAGGCGATGACGCTGAAAACACAACCTAAAAAAATGGTGGTTGTAGGTTCAGGTGCCATCGGTGTGGAATTCGCCTATTTCTACAATGCAATCGGAACAGAGGTAACGGTTGTTGAATACTTGCCGAACATTGTTCCTATCGAGGATGAAGAAGTTTCCAAGCAACTGGAGAAATCTTTCAAAAAAGCAGGTATCAATATAATGACAGGTGCATCTGTAGAATCAGTTGATACAAAAGGTAAAGGATGCGTAGTTTCTATCAAAACCGAGAAAGGCGAAGAGAAGATCGAATGTGATGTGGTGCTTTCAGCGGTAGG
>CAIYQV010000427.1 GCA_903928365.1 uncultured Flavobacteriia bacterium | reverse complement strand
TTTGTTCATGGTGGAAAAGGAAATCTTTCGCCTTATCTGGGTTTGCAACCGGGGGTGGTGCTGATGAGACCTCGAGATGCCTATGGTGATCAATTAAGAGTGAGCCCTTCTTTTGCATTACATGCAGGGGCTAATTATTTTATCTGGAAGTATTTCCATTTTTTCGCTGATCTGGGATATTTGAATTCTTCTTACCGAGGATTAGCGACAGGCACAACCCAAACCGATGAATTGGTTTTCTCAGCCGGACTTGGGTTTCAATTGCCAACTAAGACACCAAATCATTAGGAATTGCTACGCAGGATTTCAAATCCTGCGAAACCCTATTACCTGCTGAACTTATATTTCAGAATACAAAAGATGACACGAAGTCCGTCTTTGTAATTGATCTTTTTACCATCCGTTTTGGTACGGGCAATGTAGGAAATCGGAACTTCAGCGATTCGAAGTCCTTTGATCTTTGACAAACGAAGTGTTACTTCCGGTTCAAATCCAAAACGTTTCTCCTTCAAAGGCATCACCTTGATTATTGATGTCGGAATGAGCTTGTAGCAAGTCATCATATCGGTAAGTCTGAATCCTGTAAAGAGATTGGATAATTTGGTCAAAAAGCCATTTCCCATAATATGCCATAAGAAGTTGGTATTCTGATGTGTGTTATTTATAAAACGAGATCCATAAATTACGGCTGATTTCTTTTCTTCAATACCCGCTAATAATAAAAGAATGTCATTAGGATCCAGCTCCAGATCTGCATCTTGAATAACGATATAATCCCCGGTGGCTAATTCAATGGCTTTATGCAATGCAGCACCTTTTCCTTGATTTACGGGTTGATTAAAACCTTTAAAGATCCCGTTTCCGTCCTTCTTGATGAATTCTTCAATCATTTTCCCCGTCGCATCTTTGGAGCAATCATTCACAATGATCACCTCTTTTTCCATTCCTGCAGGTAATTGAAGGTCGGCCAGACGATACAGCACTTCTGAAATCGTCTTTTCCTCATTGTAAGCAGGAACCAGAATGGAAAGTTTGTTGATTTTCATTGCGTGACAAATGTACATTTTAAAGCTGAATTGGATCGAAAAGTACTAATTTGGTCGGGTGAAGCGCATTCAAACAGACACATGGTTCTTTGGCTTGTTGGGGCTGTTTTTGCTGATCTCAGTAATCGGATTGCGCGACTGGAATAGTCGCTTTGATCGACCGATAAATGGCGATGGGAAAGGGTATTATGCGTATTTGCCAGCCGTGTTTATGTATCATGACTCCCAATTTGGTTTTATTGAGGAGGTAGAACAGAAATATTACCCACTGGATCGCTCTCATTTTAAGGATTTCCTCAATGAACAACCCAATGGAAGGGTAGTCAATAAAACTTTTCCGGGACTATCGATTCTATACGCACCGTTTTTCTTTGTTGCGTGGCTTATTGCATGGTTGGCTGGCTTTGCATGCGACGGTTATTCCTTACCTTTTCAAATGGGCATTGCCATTGCGCATGTTGTTTATCTCATGCTTGGATTGCGAGCACTGTACGTGTCACTTCGTTCTTTGGGCACAGGAGAAAAGATAGCGCTAACTTTAATTTTGATATCTGTTTTCGGAACAAATGTCTGGTATTACACCGTTTATGACCATTCAGTGGGGCATGTTTTTAGTTTCTTCCTATGTAGCTTTTTCATATGGAATGCAATCACTTTTTTTAAGCTCAAATTACCGTTTTATTTGTCTGTGGTATTGGTCATTCTTGCCCTCATGATGAGTATCCGGCCCACGAATGCAGTCATGTTGCTCTTTCTACCTTTTTTGGCGAGAATCAGTGGTGGAAACTTGATGTCAGATATACGATTGTATTGGAATTCCATGAAAACACAGTGGATCATCGTTCCGGTGGGCTTAGTTATTCTATCGATACTTCCAATGTTG
>CAIYQV010000426.1 GCA_903928365.1 uncultured Flavobacteriia bacterium | reverse complement strand
TGACATGCCACAAACCATTCTGGTCACTTTTACTATTATTCCCAGGGATTCACCTGGTAATGCTGGCGACGGTAAACACCAGTTTGATACGTCGATTTGGACATTATTCGTTTACTGACACCCTTCAGGGAATCTTCTTTCCGTACTACTTGTTTTACAAGATCTCGAGCGAGCAGCATGCTTTGCTTCCTGAAACAAACTGGGCAAATAGTAAAGAGATAGAAGAACGAAAATGGGGTGACCATGTGGTCCTTTTCTTTTCTTTACCTGTAATAGGCCACGCGATTGCACTAGCATTTGAAGCTGTCACTCGACAAAAACCAGGCACCAGATCAAAAGTAAAAGAATGGGGCGATTCCATTTTATTTGCACTGGTAGCTGCGAGTATTATTCGAACGTATGTGTTTGAGCCTTTCCAAATTCCAACTGGCTCGATGGAAAAGACGTTACTTGTGGGTGATTTTCTCTTTGTAAATAAACTGGCTTATGGCCCAAAAGTACCTGTCACTCCCCTATCCTTTCCATTGGTTCACAATACGGTTCCATGGGTGAATGTACGCTCTTATTCCACCATTGAAACAGGGAATTATTTTCGTTTGCCGGGATTTGGAAAGGTGCAACGGAATGATGTGGTTGTGTTTAACTACCCTTCAGGAGACACCGCAGTGTATGACCCTCGCATGCCAGACGGGTTGATGGGACATGATTACCATCAGATTTTAAATGATGAGGCCTTCTTTTATTGGCGTGAAGATTTCAAACAACGTTATCCTGAAAAAGTAAACGCCGTTGTCAATGCAGCAGGAGGAGATCAGGCTCTGGCATATCAGCAATTCGTGGACAGTTTCACTCCTGATTTCTTTAAAAACATAGGAAACTGGAAAAAGATAGCAAAAGAAGAAATGGCAAAGGGCAAAACCTATTGTCGAGGTGGAATGCCGGATCGTGGATTGGATTACATTGAACACTACGGACTGGTTTACAGACCTGTAGATAAGAGAGAGAACTACATTAAACGTTGTGTTGGAATTCCTGGGGACTGGTTGGAGATCAAAAAGTCTATTCTTTATGTGAATGGGAAACCTGCCTTCGTTGCAGAGAATCAGAATTTACAATATTTCGCAACGAATTTCATCCCGAAAACGAGCACCGTGATGCGTGAAAAATTTGGATTGGAACAGAGTCGAAATGACTACAGCACGCAAGACAATGGAGCAACCTATATTTTAAATATTACAAAGGCTGAATTGAAGAAATTGAAGTCACATCCTGATTTCAGCGGCGCAACTTATTCCCTAAATGTGCAGCCACAATATTCTGACATCAAAGGTTACCAACCAAAGGCTTCTGAATTACTGAATAATTTAGGATTATTCCCTAAAGACCTGTATATCAATAATACAATTACTGATTTCAGTCGTTTCCAGGTCCCTAAAAGGGGAACAAGTGTCAAGATAACTAAGGAAAATATCGCTTGGTACAGACGAATTATTACCGCATATGAAGGTCACAAACTGGAAGAACGGTCAAACGGTATTTTTATAGATGGTAAAAAGGCGACATCTTACAAGTTTGCCATGAACTATTACTGGCTGATGGGAGACAATCGCTACAATTCAGCTGATTCAAGAATTTGGGGATTTGTTCCTGAGGATCACGTGGTTGGTAGGGCTTCTTTGGTTTGGTTCTCTAAAAGTGCTGACACTGAGATTGGAATTCGTACAGAAAGGATCTTTAAATTGATTCATTAATGCGGAATGTACTTCCATTGAATTACTTTGGAAGTATAGGCTATTTCCAGCAGTTGCTAAGACCTGATTCAGTAATCGATGTGCACGAACATTTCATAAAACAAACAGGCAGGAGTCGTTGTGAAATCCTATCTGCTAATGGCCGTATACATCTTTCAGTACCAATTTCAAAACCCCATGGATCCAAAACAGCCATGAAAGACGTGGTAGTTTCATATGCAACTGATTGGCAGAGAATCCATTGGAAAGCAATTGAAAGTGCTTATGCCTCAAGTGCATTCTTCGAGGATTATGGTCCCGATATCCAGGAGCTTATCTTCTCCAAGCCTATCCTATTGCATGAATTAACTATTTCAACAATCGAATTGGTTAATAGGTGGCTGGACCTTAAACTAAAATTTGTTTGCAGTGATCGATTTATGGAAGGATCTCAAATAAACGATCTGCGGAACAAAGAGCTGGATCATAGTACGATCACTAAATATTATCAATTATTCTCCAATCCAGGAGATTTTCAATCAGGACTATCTATTCTTGATCTCATCTTTTCAGAAGGTCCAATGGCACGAAAATGGTTGATTCCTTAAAATTCATTTTGGCCTAACATATGTAAAACTGATTAATTGTAACTTTATCGTAAATCGACCTGTATGAAATTTTATCTCGCCTGCGCATTACTTTTCATCTCCTCATGGAGTTTTTCTCAAAAAACCCGAAAAATCGCATTTTACAACGTCGAAAATCTTTTTGACACGATTGATGGTGTAAATGACGATGCTGAATTCCTTCCTTCTTCGAAACTGAATTGGAATGGAACGCGTTACATGGAAAAGATTGCACATATCAATCAAGTAATGAAGGAATTGAACACTCCGCTCATTATGGGTTTTTGTGAAGTGGAGAATGCTCAGGTTTTGAGTGATGTCATTAAGTATTCAGAAGGTTCAAAAAGTTATGGTCTCGTTCATTTTGAAAGTCCGGATGCCAGAGGGATCGATGTTGGAATGATCTATGACAGCACGGTGTTACATCTCGAAAGATCAGGATATTTGAGGTTTACTCTTCCTGGACAAGACAAACCTTCTACGCGCGACATTTTATGGGCAAAATACAGTTTGGGAAAAGATACTTTATTTGCAATGATCAACCATTGGCCTTCACGAAGAAGCGGACAGGATGAAAGTCAACCAAATAGACTTAAAGCAGCCGAAACGGCACGTCACTTTATTGACTCATTACTTCAAAAAAATCAACACTCTAAGATAATCTTCATGGGCGACCTGAACGACTATCCTACAGACCTTGCACCAAAGATGATCTCTGAAAAATTGACTCCTATGATCCAACCAGAAAGCGGTGAATTTGGGGGAACTCATAATTACAACAATGAATGGGATGTGTTGGACCATATCATGATCTCTCCATCCTTCCTGAAAAAGAAAGGAATCAAAATAATCAAAAACTCCGGAGAGATTCATTCATTTGAGTATTTGATCACTGAGTATAAGGGGCAGATGGTTCCATTCAGAACCTACGGAGGCAACAAATACCTAGGTGGTTACTCTGATCATTTACCTGTTTCCGTTAATGTATCTCTTCCCTGAGGCACACCTGCTCCTACTGACAGATAGGGTAATCGTTCTTTGTAAAGGAATTTTCGTTGAGGAGATTCATACGGTCGATATACGTAGTAAACAAAATTGTCGTGAACCGCTATCTTCTCAACAAATTTGAACTCTAACTGGACTTTTTCAATGATTTCACCTGACTTCAAATTAATTCTACCCAGATATGAGAAGCCTCCGTTCTCAAACAAAGCGTAAATTTCGCCTGTGACACGATCTTGTATCAATTGTTTCTGCCATCCAGTAGATTTGGCGTGGTAATGATGATATATTCCAATGCTATCCAACTTGTTGCCCGAAACATCAAACGAAAAAAGTTGATCGCGATAATAATCGAACACATAAATGGTGTCATTCTTTAAAAATAAAGGCGCATAGAGTTCTTTATAATAGATGGATTGTGTGAAATAATTCGCTCCAACCCAAATCTCCGCATCAATTCCTGTTTCATGTTCCTTATTCTTGGCCCAGAGCTTGGTGCGCACATCTACCCATTTATATTCAGATCGATAAAGCTCCATCATCAACTCGTCTTCAATATGCAGCAGATCCAAATAGGTTGAATCTGTCTGATCAAACGCGTAATAATTGAAGGCAGGGTAATAGGCATTGAAATTCGAAAGAAAATATTTTGTGTGACTCGTATCAAGTATTGGTGCAACATATTTCAAAAAGAAATCTTTTTCCAGTGTTGCGATCGCGACATCATTTCCCGAAACAGTAATTCCAAAAACGTTCTCCTTGCAAACGACATGCGCATTTCCGCGAAAATCCCGGACCAATTCCTCAGCTGTTCCAGGTACGGTAAATGATCCCTGTACCTCCACTCCATCATACAAAAGCATTTCACTTCCCTTTTTCAACTGTTTGGGATATGCTAAGAGCAACAAACGTCCGTCAGGTAAGAGCTCAAAGTCAGCCACGCTTAATCGCTTAGACTCGAACACCGTATCCGGTTTTCCCGGTGGCTTCACCACCACATCCTTCAACGTCCGTAAACGTGAAAGTTCCATTTTTATATTCACGAACAATGTATCTCCTTCTTCTGGTGGATGCACCGTGAGTTGAATCTCCTGACTATTATATAAAGGGTGATTAAGCTTGATTTTCAATTCCTCATTTCTTTTCGTCCAAAGAGAAAGCTTGCCAATGTGATTGGACTGTTTGTAACAACCCTTTCCATTTACAAATTGAATCAAGGCGATCACATTAGGTACTGGCTCGAGATCACTTCGGTCAACGATTTCTATTACCAGCATGCTGGAATCCTTCTGAGCAATAGAATTCGCTGAGAAAACCAACGTAATAATCCCGATATACCAGTATAGTCTCACACTGACTAGATGTCGAATGAACCGTAATTCCATAAAAAAAGCCTCCGAAGAAGCTTTGATCTTATACTTTAACGCACCATCCAAATTCATCTTTCACTTTTCCGGCTTTAATTCCGTCCAGATGATCTTTGATCTTATTGGATATTTCGCGTGTTTCTATTGGTGGAAGCTCCAGTACTTCATCACGGTAACCAATCTTTACGATTTGAGCTACAGTTGCTGCGGTACCTGCACCGAAGGCATCCTGAAGTGTCCCGTTTCTATGTGCATCAACAATTTCCTGAACAGCTACTTTTCGCTCTTCTACCGGAATACCCCATGCTTTTGCAATCTCAATCACAGATCTTTTGGTAATTCCTCTCAGGATCGTATCTGCATCTTCCGAAGGCGTCACCATTACCCCATCTATAATAAACA
Organism: uncultured Flavobacteriia bacterium; assembly: GCA_903928365.1. Lineage (GTDB taxonomy): Bacteria > Bacteroidota > Bacteroidia > Flavobacteriales_D > Crocinitomicaceae > M0103. The sequence continues at coordinate 14,994 of CAIYQV010000426.1, read as the reverse complement.
CAATATTCATTGTTCCTGATTCCTCAATGTATTTGTGTTCTTTCGCATCGGTCCAGACCAACTGATGAAATCCTTTAGATTGACCTTGTCTCGCTGGAAACAAAGAGGCTCCATAATTTCCAGCTGTCTTAGCACGTCCAACGCCACCTACTGCAGCGCGAGTGTAATATTCTTCAATTTTCACCTTAACCGGTTCTGAGTAATATTGCCCCACAGGACATGTAAAGACAACAAATTTATACGTTTCTGATGGTCTAATTCCTACGAACTCATCTGTAGCAAACATAAAGGGACGGATATATAAAGAGAATCCATCTTGTTCAGGAATCCATTCACTATCCACTTCTACGGTTTTGCGGATAAGTTCTACGAACATATCCTCCGGAATGACAGGCATGCACATACGCTCACAAGATTCTGCGAATCGTTTAGCATTCATATCGGGCCTGAAGATATTGACCTCACCATTCACAGAGCGATAGGCTTTCAATCCTTCAAAGATTGACTGGCCATAATGAATTGCCGACGTAGCAGGGTGAAGATTCAAATTTGCAAACGGAACAATCTCAGCTTGTTGCCATTCTCCGTCACGGTAATCCATCACCAACATGTGATCAGCGAAAATCCTTCCAAAAGGAAGATTATTCCAATCCACTTCACCAATCTTTGACGCTTCAGTTCTAGTTACTTTTACAGAGACAGTTTCTTGTAGCATATACAGTTCTTAAGAGACAACGAAGATAAACAGAATACCCGACCCTACAAACTAATTCATTTCAAAGAGCAACCTTTTTTTTACCTTTGAATGACAACTGTATCAATGAGCAAAAGTCTAGATATATTGCGAAAATATTGGGGGTTTGAACATTTCAGACCTGCCCAGGAGCCCATTGTTCAGGATGCGATCAATGGGTTTGATACGCTTGCGCTCTTACCAACTGGTGGTGGGAAATCAATTTGTTTTCAAGTTCCAGGACTTGCACGTGAAGGAATCACCGTGGTCATTTCTCCACTCATTGCCCTCATGCAGGACCAAGTGCAGAATCTAAAAAAACGTGGAATAAAAGCTGCTTGTATCGTAAGTGGAATGGGTTACAGAGAAATCGATCTGATTTTAGACAACGCGCGCTTTGGAGGACTGGATTTCCTTTACACATCCCCTGAGCGCATTCAATCACGTTTTTTTATCGAGCGATTTAAATTAATGACCGTTGGCTTAATTGTGGTAGATGAAGCTCATTGTATTTCAGAATGGGGGCATGATTTCAGGCCCAGTTTTCTGAAAATAAAGTCTTTGAGAGAATACCATCCTAACACACCAATTATTGCCGTTACAGCCACTGCAACGGATCGAGTAAGGAAAGACATCATCGCACATCTTGAACTGAAAAATGCAAAGATCCATGAATCATCATTTGAAAGAAAGAATTTAATCTACTCAACATACTGCACTGAAAATAAATTAAATACGATTATTAAGTACTGCTTATCTCATTCAAACGAAACTGGGATCGTGTATTGTCAAACGCGAAAAAGTGTAAAGGATGTTACACGCTCCCTGATCAATTCCGGAATTCGGGCAGCGGCCTTCCATGGTGGACTTAACAATCTAGATCGAAAACAACTATTGGATCACTGGCTTGCGGATCAAACCAGAGTGATTGTGGCTACGAATGCCTTTGGAATGGGAATTGACAAGCCCGACGTACGTTATGTGATGCATTATGAATTTCCTTCATCTCTTGAAGCTTATTTCCAGGAGGCTGGTCGTGCCGGAAGAGATGGAGAAACTGCATTGGCCATTGCAGTTTGGAACAACACGGATCTTGAGCAACTTCGCAGAAATTTAAGCAATCAGTTTCCAGCATTGGAAACAGTAAAACATTGTTATCGTGCGATGTGCAGTTTTTTGAAAATTGCCATTGGATCCGGAAAAGAAGAAACCTACCCGCTGGATCTTCGTGCACTCACTTCTGCATATAATATGGAGCCAACTGCTACTTATCACTCATTGAAATTACTGGAATTGAATGAAACGATTTCATTTTCAGAGCACTTTTTTAATCCTACAAAAATAAAATTCATTGTTGGAAACAAGGAATTATACAATTTTCAGATTGCCCATAAAAAATTCCTACCTTTAACCACTTTTCTATCCAGAAGTTACCCGGGAATTTTTGATCTTTTCTTTGAAATTCACGAAAAAGAGCTTTGCCAACGTTTGAAGATCAATGAAATACAACTCAAACAGTTACTCCAGGAACTCGAAACCTATGGAATTATCGATATCACATGGTCAACCGACTTACCGACTGTTACCCTTTTACACGAACGATTACCAGATGACTATCTAACTATTTCACAGGAAGTATATGCAAAAAGAAAACAGTTTGCCGAAGAAAAATTAACAGCTGCTATCCAATTTCTTACCGGAGACACCTGCCGATCTCAAGCACTTCTTGACTATTTTGGTCAAACGGGAACGATCTGTGGGCAATGTGATGTTTGCAAATCCAGAGAAGAAAAAAATATCAATCCTGAAAAGGCAAAAGAAGATCTGGTAACTTTCTTAAGCAATCCCAGAACACTTGAAGACTGTGTGAATCATTTTCAACTTTCAACATCCTTTATCAAAAGCTTACTTAAATCGTTGATGCTTGAAGAACGTATCTATTTAGATCAAGCCGGATATCACAAGAAATAATCAAGACTTGCCTAATGAGGAACGCAGATCATGAATTTCCTTTTGAAGATCCTGAATAGAACGACTCAGATCCTGATCATCCATCCTCACTTCTGGTAATTCCGGAGAAATGTAATTGACAAATTTCCAAATTTCAAGTATGTCCTTCACATGCACATCGTACGGCTTGTAAAACGTATTTGTTGAACACAACCTAAACGACTGCTCTGATTCCAGCAAATTGTGTACGACCTTGAACACAATTCCATCATCATTGGTAACTACAATACAAGGTGTGCCTGAGCGAATGGACATCCAGTTCTGAACGTATTCAGCTACTACATACGAACCTTCAACCACCGGAGGCATTGAGTCTCCTTTGATAGGAAACGATCTGTATTTTTTATTTCTGGAAAGAAATGGAAGTGTAAATGTAGGAAGCACCTTTAAGTAGTCTGGATCTGCATAACCGGAAGTATATCCTGCACTTGCCTTGTAAGGAATCAACTCGATCAATTCTTCCTCATTTGAATCTACGACTGCAGTTAATACTCTCAATTTCTGCCCTTTCACATCCCTATCCAGTCCCTTTTCCAACAAATTCCAATCACCTTCGGAGAACATTGAAAAATCTTTTCTTAGTAATTCATCCACCGTAACTTTGAAATAATCACCAAAAGCAATCAAATTTTCAATGCTTGGCTGCGCCACTCCATTTTCATAGCCGCTGTAGGAGGAACGTGTCAAACCAAGATCTTGGGCCACTTCTTCTTGAGAACGCTTTAGTCTTTTTCTAAGTAATTTGAGATTATTACCGATCATATCTGTTTTGTTTGAACAAACATAGAAAAATCAGATTAAATAATCACCATAAATTGACAATTATTTAAACAATCACTCTTTAAACGAAATCGGTTTGCCTATTTTCCGGGCATAAACGGCAGTGAATTTAGCCCCAAAAAAGATAATCTGAGAGCTGTAATATACCCATGCAAGCATTACAAAGAGTGTTCCAGCGATACCACCACTTTTCCCCCCAAAGAAGTAATTGAATAAGTAATATTTAATCAACAACTGACCAATATACAACAAAACGGAAGTAACAATAGCACCTCCGAAAGCCAATTTCCATTTAACAAATCCATCATGCACATACTTAAATATCATAGTAAAAAGAAGCGCATTGCTCATAATTGCTAATCCGTGACGAAGCACATTAGAGAGAACTATATCAAGCCAGTGAACATTATTAAAGAAATCACTACTCAATGATACTAAGACGGTTTGTGCAAAATAGAACACGATGATCACCACCGTAGATGCAGCCACAACAGCCAGAGACACTATCCTGAAGAGTATATTTTTAACTAGCTTCTTTTTTCGCGACGAATAATTGATCTCCAGATCAAAAAAATCATTGATACTGTGACGTAAACACCCCACAAAGGCCGAGCTTGCTACCAACAACACCCCGATGCCAATCAATTCCATCAACCAGTTTCCTTTTTCAAAATTCAGTTGACGGATAAAATCCATTATACCCGTTACATCCTGAATGCCAACCTTCGTTTTTAAAAGATCTTCAATAATCTGCAACATCACATCCTGACCGATGATCTTTCCAAAATAAGCAATACACAGATACAGCAATGGAACCATTGCAAACACCGTGTAATAAGCCAGTGCAGCACCGTGAAAGAGTCCTTTTTCCTCAAAAAAACCCTTAAATGTATCTTTGATTAACCCAGGCACTTCCACCCAGGGCAGATACTCATTTCTTTTTGACGACGAAGGCTTTTGTGACATGTGACAAGTCGTTATTCATGGAATATAACATTACCAATTCTTTGCGTGGAGTACGAAAATAATTTTCATACACAGCACCTGTGAAAATTGCTTTTTCAAAGATCAAATCTAGTGTAATTCCATCAGATGTTTCCTCAAACACTATTTCATCCGGGCGAAATAACACACGTTTATCAACTGCAGATACAGCGTTGATAGGTCCAAAAAGTTTGCCTTCTTCAATACTTCTCGGCTTGTAATAAAGTTCTTTTGGCTTTCCCTTACGATAGATCTTTCCCTTTTTCATACATAGGATCTTATCCGCAAGTGAAAGCATTTCAGCACCATCGTGAGAGACCAAAACAAAGGATGTCCCTCGAATATCCCGAAGATCCAAAAGATACTTTACCAATTTAGAACGCAACCTTCCATCCAGATGTACAAATGGCTCGTCCAATAATATCAGTTTCGGCTCGCATGCAAGAGCTCGTGCTAGCGCCAAACGCTGTTGTTCACCTCCGGAAAGCGTTGTAGCTTTTTGGTGCTTCAATTCATCCAGTTCAACTAATTCCAACAACTCGCCAACTAAGTGATCACGTTCTTTTTGCGGAAGATAAAGTATCTGTTCGCGAACATTTTCTTCCACTGTATGATAGGTGTCCAAATGAAAATCCTGATTCACCAATTGAATCTCCGGATGACCTGGAACCAACTTGATCTGAGGACCTCTTACTGCTTCTCCGTAAAGTTCTACCTTCCCGGATGAAGGCTGTAGTAGTCCGGACATTATTTTCAACAAAGAAGTTTTTCCCGCTCCACTTTTCCCAACTATCCCAATGATTTCTCCTTCAGAAACGGAAAGCGTAATATCCTTCAGGATATCACGATCATAATTAAGACTTACGCTCTCAACTTTAAGCATTAGAAAATCAATTCTTTAGGGAATTCCTTTGAAGCAATATAAACACCCGGGATTGGATTAGCCATCGGTTCGTAATCCTTTAAATAAATCCGAATCCGAACTTTTCCCTCTAAATCCTCCTGTTCATAACGATCGACAATACTCTGGGATGCACCGACATACGTTTCAGGAGCATCATCAGAAATAATCTTAAAAAGCAACATTGACGTGACGTCATAACTAAATTCTTTCCCATCAGGCAACACACCTCTCAAAGGATATTCTACATCCTTGAGTACTTCAATCTTCTTTACTGAAGAGGTAATCGCAAATTCATCCTCCCAGTCATACCGTCTATTGTTTTCAGAATCTTTACCCCCATGCTGTGCTTCAGCATATTCCGGAGAAAAATGTTCGTTTAGTAAATAGACATTAAAAACACATTCTTTGTAAGCCATAGTGTAAAATTAGAAGCAATCCATCTAGCTTGCATAAACCTCCACCCTTGTTCTCCACATCCTTTTGTTACTTTTGCTCTTCAATTCACGATATGAACGAATCAACACTGCGCGTAAGAAAAAACAAACTTGATTCTATCGGTCGAAAACACCCTTGGGTTTTTTCAGGCGCATTGATGGAAGGCCAGGATCTACCAGAAGATGGTGCGGTTGTGTGCCTTGAAGATCCAAGAGGCAATTTCCTGGCAAAAGGACATTTTCAAAATGCGACCATTGCCATTCGCGTTCTTACGTTTACTGATGAACTTATTGATGCCTCTTTTTTCAGGAAACGTATTTCTAATGCAATAGCATTAAGAAGAAACCTCGGTTTATTTCATAAGGATAATAGCATTTGCAGATTGGTTCACGGTGAAGGAGATTCTTTACCCGGACTTGTGATTGATTATTACAATGATGCCGCCATCATTCAATGCCATAGCTTAGGCATGTATCAATCGATTGAATTGATCAAAAATGCCTTACTGGATGCGTTGGGTAGTGAATTGATCATCTATTCTAAAAGTTCAGACACACTGCCTAAAAGAGTTGAGACGAGCGATAATTTCCTTTCTGGCAACTGTATTACTCCACACCTTGCGCATGAAAATGGAATTCAATATGCCATTGATTGGATCAATGGGCAAAAAACAGGCTTTTTCATTGATCAACGTGAAAACAGGGCTTTATTGGGACGATATGCAAACGGCAAGAAAGTGTTAAATACGTTTTGCTATTCAGGAGGATTCAGCTTGTCTGCTTTAAAAGGCGGCGCCACCTTAGTACACTCGCTTGACAGCTCCAAAAAAGCCATTGAGCTTACTGAGCAGAATATTCAACTCAATCAATTCTCAGGAAAACATGACACGATCGTTGCAGATGCCATGGAATACATGAAGGACCTGAAAGAGGATTATGATATCATCGTGCTCGATCCGCCAGCTTTTGCTAAACACCGAGACAAAAGACACCAGGCAATACAAGGCTATAAACGGCTAAACGCTCATGCGATCCGTCAGATCAAACCGGGCGGATTAATTTTCACTTTTTCCTGTTCTCAAGTCGTGGATAAATACCTGTTCAACAACACCGTAATTGCTGCAGCCATTGAATCCGGAAGAAATGTTCGCATCCTGGAACAGTTGCACCAACCTGCAGACCATCCTGTCAATGCTTTTCATCCAGAAGGCGAATACCTAAAAGGTCTCGTAATTCAAGTAGATTAATTGATGCTCGATCTCAGATATAAAACGATCTTAGGAGTGGCTGTTCCATTGATGGTGTCCAGTTTCATTCAATCAGTCGTTTTACTTACAGACGCTGCATTTATAAGTCGTTATGATACTTCTGCCTTCGATGCTGTTGGCAACGGAGGACTTTTATATGTCACCTTATTCATGGCTCTGGCTGGCATGGGAGACGGTGCGCAGATACTCATCGCAAGAAGAATCGGTCAAAAACAGGAAGATGCCATCAGTTCCATTTTCTCCACCTCCGTCACAGTTCACCTTCTCGTTGCATTTTGTTTGTTCCTGATTGCACAGTTTGTTTTACCAATAGCACTCGACACTTTTGTGCACCATAAGGACCTTGCTTTACTCCAGAATGACTTCTTACAAATCAGATCATACGCACTCTTTTTTGCCATGATCACTTTGTCTATTCAGGCTTTCATGCTGGCACAAGGAAAAACTTGGGTAGTATTGATCTCGGCACTTTTAACTGCTGGATCAAACATTTTACTTGACTGGATTTTAATCTTCGGCAAATTCGGATTTCGTGAAATGGGACTCGAAGGGGCAGCCCTTGCCAGCACCATTGCTGACGGGATTGGAATGTCATTTTTGGTACTCTATCTGATTTTTGGAAAAGACGCGCGTGCATTTGGACTTTTCAAACGATTCACCATCCGCAAGGATGCTTTCAAAGAACTTTTAAAAGTAGGAACGCCTCTTTCGTTTCAGGGAATGGTGGCACTAGGGACCTGGACCATTTTCTTCATGTGGATAGAACAAATGGGGAAATTCGAACTCACTGTTTCTCAAAACATCCGTTCGATCTATTTCTTGGTTTTTGTGCCGATCTGGGGATTTGCAGGAACCACTAAAACCTATATTTCTCAATATATCGGTGCCAAGGAATTCGATCAATTACCACGAATTCAGCGAAGAATACAATTCTTAACGGTGAGTTTTTTATTTCTGTTTTTTCATGGAGCGATCTTTTATCCGGAACAACTCATCCGCTTTTTAAATCCATCAGAAGCCCATGTTTTAAAAAGTGCAGAGATTCTAAGATTCATTTCCGTTTCGATTTTCATTTATGGTTTTGTGAGTGTTTACTTTCAAACGATCAATGGCAGCGGAAATACAACCATAACTTTTTTGGTGGAAACGAGTTGCGTACTTATCTACATCGCATCAGCTTACTTATTTATTAAAGTATGGCACTGGGATATCTTCTGGATCTGGTCTGTAGAATATGTATACTTTATTACATTGGGGGTTTTGTCCATTGGTTATTTAAGTTTGTTTGATTGGAAGAAAAAAGAGATTTAATGGAAAAATCAGCTTTTAAGATTGTTTTTATGGGGACTCCGGATTTTGCAACTGGTCTACTAAAGGAATTGCTCTTGCAAGATTTCAACATCGTTGGGGTAATCACTGCTCCGGATAAACCTGCAGGAAGAGGGCAGCAGCTCCACCAAAGTTCAGTTAAACAATTCGCAGTTGAGAAGGAATTGAACATCTTACAACCTACCAATCTCAAAGAAGAAGGATTTATTCAAGAGTTAAGAGCCATTGACGCAGATCTTTTTGTTGTTGTTGCTTTCAGAATGTTACCCGAAGTGGTCTGGGCAATGCCATCCTATGGGACGATTAATTTGCATGCCTCCCTCCTTCCCCAATATCGCGGTGCAGCTCCTATTAACTGGGCCATCATAAATGGAGAAAAAACCACAGGGGTCACTACATTCTTTATTGAAAAAGAAATCGACACGGGTAAGGTAATCGAACAGTCTAGCGTTGCAATCACAGAAGAAATGAACGTTGGCGAACTCCATGACCAACTTTTAAGCCTTGGCGCTTCACTAATTTGTACCACGGTAGACAAGATCAGGACGGACAAAGCGGATGGACTTCCACAATCAGAAATGATCCATTCGGAATTAAAAGCTGCACCGAAGATCTTCAAAGAAGACTGTCGGGTTACATTTCAAGGAACTGCCCAGTCAACGCACAACCTGATCCGAGGCTTGAGTCCCTACCCCGCTGCCTGGACCAAAGTAAGAATGCCGGATGGTTCCGTTAAACAATTTAAATTATTCAAATCAGCCATTACAGACATTAATACCGATGGCAATCAAACCATCCTTCATGCATCAGACGGGCTACTATTCCCTTGCACAGATCGATACCTACTTATCACCGAATTACAACCTGAAGGAAAACGCCGCATGCATTTTAAAGAATTCCTAGCTGGAAACCGCTTAGATGGCGGACTAATTGAATTGATTTAATTCGACGATAAAAAACCCGTATTGGTCGAATACCCCTTGAAAAACGGGGCTTTCAGGGTGGTTTATCAACAAAACACCACTTTTATCAACAAAAAAGCGATTTTTTTTGCTGTAAGTCTTGACAGGCTTGGTTATTCAGATATATTTGCTCTGATAATTAATTACAAACAACTAAAAAAAACCAAACTATGAACAAAGCAGAATTGATCGATGCAATTGCATCTGAGGCTGGATTGTCAAAAGCAGATGCTAAAAAAGCATTAGACGGATTCGTAAGCGCTACTTCTTCAGCGTTGAAAAATGGTGACAGAATCTCTTTGGTAGGATTCGGTTCATTCTCTATTTCTGAGCGTCCTGCAAGAACTGGTCGTAACCCACAAACTGGAAAAGAAATCAAAATCGCTAAGAAAAACGTTGTACGTTTCAAAGCTGGTGCTGAACTTTCTGGAAAGGTTAACTAATCCATTATCTGCAAAGAAATGAAGGGGGATCAATAGGTCCCCCTTTTTTATGTTAGCGCAATGAGTTTAGAAAAAGATAAAATCGTTTTAGAAGAACTATACAAGATCATCACTCCAAGTAAGAAGGAGATGTTCGACCGGATCGCAGCGCAGCGAACCCGACATTTAACCATAGCTCTGGAAAATGTCTACCAGGAGCACAATGCTTCTGCCGTTCTAAGAACGTGTGATTGTTTTGGAATCCAGGATCTGCATGTGATCGAAAAGGACAATCAGTATAAGGTTCAACGGGATATTGCATTAGGAGCAGGAAGATGGGTAGACATGTTCAACTATGATCAAGGAGGCAACCCCACGTTGGATTGTATTTTGAAGCTCAAATCCCAAGGATACAGAATAATTGCGACGACACCTCACACAAACGATCAGACGATCCATGACATTGATCTGAGTAAGCCGGCTGCGTTAATCTTCGGCACCGAGCGCAGAGGCATCTCTGAAGAGGTAATCGAACAAGCAGACGAGTTTGTCAAAATTCCAATGTATGGTTTTACAGAAAGCTTTAATATATCCGTTTCAGCAGCTATTACATTGCATACACTACGTGAAAGACTCGAGAAATCAGACATTAACTGGAAACTGGAAGAATATGAACAGGTTTTGCTAAAGTTAAAATGGTGTAGGAAAATTTTAAGAGAAGGTCAACTCTTGGAAGATGAAATCAGAAGGCGATTATTTGGAAAAGAATAATATCTTTGTGCCGTTAATTGCAGTGACTATTATTTAATTACATCCAACATGGGAAGAGGAGATAAAAAAACAGCGAAAGGAAAAAGAGCAATGGGTTCTTATGGAAACTCCAGAAAAAAGAACGTTTCTAAACCATCAGTTGCCCCTGTAGCAAAGAAAGAAAAATCAGAGGCGGCTGCTGAAAAGAAGCCTGCAGCGAAAAAAGCAGCAGCAAAACCAGCAGCTGAAAAGAAACCGGCTGTAAAAAAAGCCCCGGCTGCAAAAAAGACGACCAAGAAAACTGAAGAATAAATTGAAAAAAGCTGTCCGAAACGACAGCTTTTTTTTTTAATAATAAATTAGAATTTGCGCATCATATGTGCATACTTTTTTTGAAATTTGACTCGTTAAAAAAGATCCAAAAATGAAACACAATTTTGGCGCGGGACCGTGCATTTTACCTCAAGAAGTCTTTAAACAAGCTGCGGATGCCGTGCTTGATTTCAATGGCCTATCTATCCTGGAAGTTTCTCACCGTCACAAAGATTTTGTGGCAGTGATGGACGAAGCTATGGATCTTGTTAAAAAAGCACTGAATGTTCCGGAAGGTTATTCGATTGCGTACCTACAGGGCGGGGCAACTCTTGGTTTTACGATAGCAGCATTGACAATGATGCGCGACACCAAAAAGGCCGGTTATATCAATACCGGAACCTGGGCATCTGGAGCAATTAAGGAAGCTAAGAAGGTTGGAATTGATGTCAACGTATTTGCGTCTTCAGAAGATAAAAAGTTCTCCTACATACCTAAAAATTATGTGGTACCTGCTGACGTGGATTACATTCACTTCACTTCTAATAACACGATTTATGGAACTCAGTTTCATTCATTCCCGAAAACAGAACTCCCTTTGATCTGTGACATGTCTTCTGATATTTTCTCCAAAGAAATAAATGTTGCTGATTTTGACATGATCTACGCAGGAGCGCAGAAAAATCTTGGTCCAGCAGGTGCTACCCTGTACATCGTTAAAGATGATGTTCTTGGAAAATCCACTTCACCGTTCATGCCTACTTATCTGGATCTGAAACAACACGTTGAAAAAGAATCCATGTTGAATACACCACCCGTATTTTCGGTATACGTGGCTATGCTTAACCTACGCAATCTATTGGCAAACGGTGGAGTAAAAGCAATGGAAGAACGAAATAATGCAAAAGCTGCATTATTGTATTCTGAAATTGATTCCAACCCACTATTCAAAGGAACGGTGGCAACTGAAGATCGTTCGAAAATGAATATCACGTTCCTACTGGAGAACGAATCATATCAGGAAGCATTTGATAAAATGTGGAAAGAAGCTGGAATCGTTGGTTTGCCGGGTCACCGATCAACCGGTGGTTACAGAGCTTCCATGTACAATGCGTTGCCAATTGAAAGCGTTCAGGTATTAGTCGATGTGATGCGCGAATTCACACGTTCAAACGGATAATTTTTTTTCAATCAGAATATGAAGATCTTAGCAAATGACGGTATTTCCGCCGTAGGAAAACAACAGCTTGAAGCTGCAGGATTCACCGTAATCACAGAAAAAGTAGCTCAGGAAAACCTTGCAAGTGAAGTAAATTCACAGGGAATTGAAATGATTCTTGTGCGCTCTGCGACAACCGTTCGAAAAGATGTCATTGACGCTTGTCCGGGTGTGAAATTAATCGGCAGAGGCGGCGTTGGAATGGACAATATCGATGTGGCCTACGCACGTGAAAAAGGTATTACGGTGATCAACACCCCTGCTTCTTCGTCTCAATCGGTTGCTGAATTGGTTATGGGGCATATGTTTGCCATTTCACGATCACTCAACGACTCTTACAAGCACATGGAAACCAGTGATTTTTCAGCCTTGAAAAAGAAATATGCTAAAGGTGTGGAACTTCGTGGAAAAACATTGGGGATCGTTGGATTTGGTCGCATAGGTCAAAGCCTGGCATCCTATGCACTAGGAAGTGGAATGAATGTGATCGCTGTAGATTTGTACACGAATCCGGTAAATGTAAAAGTACCGATCGGAACAACGCAGGAAGCTGAGGTAGAAATCATCCCTCACGCTTCATTGCATGATGTAATCGGTCAGATGGACTACATTTCTTTACATGTACCAAAGCAAGCTGATGGCAGTGCCGTTATAGGTTCAAAGGAATTCGCACTCATGAAGAAAGGTGTTCGATTGGTGAACGCATCAAGAGGTGGAGTAATCAATGAAGATGATCTAATTGTTGCTTTGAATGAAGGAAAAGTGGCAGGGGTTGCACTCGATGTTTTTGAAAATGAACCTAATCCCCGTAAAGATCTTTTGAATCATGAGCTGATTGCGTGCACGCCTCACATAGGAGCGGCTACCTTGGAGGCTCAAGATCGAATTGGTGAGGAACTTGCCAGTTTGATCATCGGTCAGTTTGCCCGATCGTAAGGATTCCATATGACGAAGATCTTCCCTTTCAGAGCTTTGCGACCTGTTCGTGACAAGGTTCATCTTGTTGCGACAAGACCTTATTATTCTTACAAGAAGAATGTATTAAGCGCAAAACTGGAAGACAATCCATACACGTTTCTTCGAATCATTAATCCCGAATTCGATCGTTCAAGAAAAACAAAACCTAACTCTCCCGAGCGGTTTTCTTTAGTCCGTGATAAATACGCTGAATTTATTGAAGAAGGAATTCTCTTTCAAGATGAGAAATCACACTTGTATATATACAGACAAACAAAGAACGGTCATGCCTTTACAGGTGTAGTAGCCGGTGCTAGTGTGGAAGAATACGAATCCGATCTCATCAAAAAGCATGAGGCCACGCTCACTTCGAGAGAGGCCATGTTCACGAATTACCTTGACATTGTAGGTTACAATGCTGAACCGGTGCTACTCTCCTATCCGCATGATGAAGAAATCGAGGGATTACTGAATAACTTCACATCTGATCGAGCGGAATACGAATTCACCACCACAGACCGTATCAAGCATGAATTATGGGTCTTGAATCAGGATCAAAGCACTAGTTTGACCGAAGCATTTGATAAGCTTGATGCTTGTTACATTGCGGATGGACATCATCGATCGGCATCTTCGGCAGGATTAAAGAAAAAACGAATTGAAGAAGGAAGATCTGAATTTCCAAATGAAGATCATTTTCTTGCTTTTTTTATTGATGAATCAAAATTGAAGATTCTTGAATTCAATCGCATCGTAAAACATCTGAATGGACTTTCCACGGATGATTTCCTAAAACAGTTGGAATTGCATTTTATTATTTCAGAATTAGATGAACAAACAAAACCTAAAGAGGAACATACCTACTCCATGTGTCTTCTGGGAAAATGGTTCATGTTAAAATGCCGACCAGAGATCATTGATGAAACACATCCTGTCAAATGTCTCGATGCAGAAATCCTGACACAATATGTCCTCACACCTATCTTGGGCATAAATGATCTGAAAACGGATGAGAATATAGAATTTATGAGTGGCGCTGAACCTTTGGGAGTTTTGGAAGAAAAGATCCAGAAAGGAAAATCAAGCGTTGGATTCGTACTTTATCCTGCCACCATGGATCAGGTCAAAAGAGTTGCGGATCATCAAATGATCATGCCTCCCAAATCTACCTGGGTAGAACCTAAACTGAGAAGTGGTTTAACCATTTATCACATCAACGAATGATCCGTCAGATACTGAATGAAATCCACAAAACGTTAAAGGACGGCGTAACCCTTATCGCTGTATCCAAAACAAAACCAGCAACTCTGATTCAGGAGGCATATGAGGCTGGTCAGCGGCATTTTGGAGAAAACAAAGTTCAGGAAATGGCAGAAAAAGCTGCTTTACTTCCAAAGGATATACACTGGCATTTGATCGGTCACCTTCAAAGCAATAAGGTGAAATACATTGCGCCTTTTGTGCACTTGATCCATTCGGTAGATAGTTTAAAATTGCTTTCAGAGATCGACAAGCAGGCAAAGAAGAATAACCGTGTGATCGATTGCCTTCTTCAGTTCCATATCGCTCAGGAAGAAACGAAATTCGGTTTAAATCTTCAGGAAGCTCATTCGCTGCTAACTTCTTCTGAATTCTTAGAAATGAAAAATGTTCGCATCATTGGCGTGATGGGGATGGCATCTTTCACAAACGACGAACAACAAGTAAAACTAGAGTTCAGCAATCTGAACGGAATCTTCAGTCAGCTGAAAAATGATTTCTTTTCATTGGATGAAAATTTCCGAGAACGATCTATGGGTATGAGCGGTGATTATTTATTGGCTATGCAGGAAGGAAGCACAATGGTACGCATTGGTAGCACCATTTTTGGAGGTAGGAATTAAGCATTTCCTCCTTTTTATCTGCCGAAGCCAGAAAAAAAATAGCCATC
>CAIYQV010000425.1 GCA_903928365.1 uncultured Flavobacteriia bacterium | reverse complement strand
TGAAGCCATCATTCTGGAGGACCTCTATTTGCCGTTCAAACAAAAACGTCAGACGCGCGGTGACAAAGCACGTAAAGCCGGATTGGAACCATTGGCAAAAATGATCATGTCGCAACGTGGAGGTGATCCTGAGCAGATGGCAGAGCGATTTATAAAAGGAGATATTGATGATGAGGATTCGGCCATTCAAGGTGCACTGGATATTATCGCTGAATGGATCAATGAAAATGGAGTAGCTCGGGGCAGGGTGAGGAATTTGTTCGCCCGAAAGGCAATCCTTGTGACCAAAATGGTGAAAGGAAAAGAAGAGGAGGGGGCAAAATACCGCGATTACTTTGATGTAAAAGAACCACTTTACAGATGTAGTTCACACCGATTTTTAGCGATGCATCGTGCAGAGAAGGAGGGGATCATTTCCGTAAAAGCCTTGCCTCAAGAGGAGGAGGCATTAGAAGTGCTTGAACGATTCTTTGTCAAAGGAAACGATGCGTGTTCGGATTTAGTGGCACAGTCATGCAAGGATTCATATAAGAGATTGATGGCCCCATCGCTTGAGAATGAAGTCCTTTCTGAAGCGAAATTAAAAGCAGATACAGAGGCCATTCGAGTATTTTCCTCCAATTTAAGACAGTTGCTCTTAGCTCCGCCGCTGGGAAGCAAACGAATTCTGGCAATTGATCCAGGATTTAGAACGGGTTGCAAAGTAGTCTGTATCGATGAATCAGGAAGTTTATTGACCAACGTCACGATCTATCCGCATCCTCCTCAAAATGAGCAAAGTCAGGCGATGTCAAAGATCTCTCAGCTGGTTCAAACGTACAAGATTGACGCGATTGCCATTGGTGACGGAACCGCCGGTAGAGAAACTGAAAGCATGATCAAAAAGATCCGTTTTGACCGAGAGCTGGAGGTATTTGTTGTGCGTGAAGATGGAGCATCCATTTATTCTGCCAGTAGCATCGCTCGGAAAGAATTCCCTGAGTACGATGTTACCGTGCGCGGCTCTGTATCTATCGGTCGCAGATTAATGGATCCGTTAGCAGAATTGGTCAAGATCGATCCAAAGTCTGTAGGTGTGGGACAATACCAGCATGAGGTGAACCAAAATCTCCTTAAAGAGGCACTTGACGACGTGGTCATTTCGTGTGTGAATAGCGTCGGCGTGGATCTGAATACAGCTTCGCCATATTTGTTGTCTTATGTTTCTGGTCTTGGTGAAACACTCGCTGAAAACATTGTTCAATTCAGGAAAGAAATAGGTGGATTTACATCAAGGTCCGAATTGAAAAAAGTAAAAAGGCTTGGCGATAAGGCCTTTGAACAGGCAGCAGGATTTCTTCGAGTAAAAAATGGCAACAATCCGCTGGATAATTCAGCAGTGCATCCCGAAAGTTATCCGCTTGTCGAACGAATGGCAAAAAAGTTGGGTGTAAAGGTACCTGAGCTGATCGGGAACAAGGAGGTAATCGATCAATTGCAAAAAAATGATTTTCCGGACGTCGATGGATTTACTTTTCAGGACGTAGTCAGTGAACTTAAAAAACCGGGACTGGATCCAAGGAAAAAGGCTAAAGTGCTTGAATTTGATTCCACCATTCGTACCATCGATGATTTACGCACAGGAATGTTGCTGCCAGGCATCGTTACGAATGTCACTGCTTTCGGAGCGTTTGTGAATATCGGCATCAAAGAGAATGGGTTGATCCACAAATCGCAATTAGCTGATGTGTATGTGGATGATCCTTCTAAATTCATTTCGTTGCACGAACATGTTCAGGTGCAAGTGATGGAGGTGGATATTACTCGAAAAAGGGTAGGATTAAAAAAAATAATTCGTTAAACTTACCAATGCAACCTAAATTAGGTCCGTTGCGTCTTTTTAAAAAAAACTACTATGAAAATCTCATTATTCAAAATTGCGAACCTCCTACTTTTTGTGTTAAGCTCAGTACATGTTTTTGCTCAGCCGGTAAGTACCACCAATACATCATCGCCTTCAACTTGTGACGGATCCGCGCAGTTTACAGATAGCTCCACTGTGGTTTCGACTTCCATTTCTTGGAGTGATTCGTCCAGCGTAATACAGCAAGGTGGATACTATCTCTATGGTTTGTGTCCAGGGGTTTACACTGTGTCGTACTCAGATACCTCAGCGTCAAACCAAACTTATACTTTTAC
>CAIYQV010000424.1 GCA_903928365.1 uncultured Flavobacteriia bacterium | reverse complement strand
CAAATCCAACAAACGATCAGTCGTGTCTGATTTGGTTTTACCAACAGTGGAATAGGTATCCGTCAATGGTTCAATCTCCTCGTGCGAAATATCAAATGTATAAGTGTTGTTGACTTTAGCTGGGAAGATAAATGCTCCCGTCTTATCCGCATAAAGTGTATCCTCTATCACTCCATTTTTACGCACGATAACCGGAATCTGATCCAGTCCTGCAGTAATTGGGTGATCTACCTTTAATTTCGCTATATAAAGGAAGGCAAGTGGATTTAGTTTCACCGAAAATATATGATCAATAAATTCATTTCGATTCGAAGAAAGGTATCCATTGATTCCGTCTTCTTTAAGTAGCAGCGAAAAATCGTCTCGATTGGAATTCACAACCCCACCAAGATGGGTCGGTTGAGCCGTTGTTCGGTCTTTTAAAGAAATTTTGAAGACATCGAGTCCACCAAGTCCCGTGCGACCTTCCGAAGAAAAATAAAGATCCTCTCCATTGACAACAGGAAACATGTCCTCTTCAAAGGTATTTACACCAGATCCAGCGTTTACAGGTTGAGACCACACGCCTTCCTTTTTAATAGAATACCAGATATCCGACTTTCCTAAAGATCCCGGCATATCAGAAGTAAACCAAAGCATATCTCCAGCTTGATTCAAGAAGGGCTGAGCAACAAAGTATTCTTTTGAATTGAATGGAAACGGGGTTTCAGATTTTGATTCTTCATTATAAAAGAAAATTCCTGTTTTGGAGTATTCGCCCGCTTTCACGTCGTAGTTTTTGGAAAAAATCCAACTTTTACTTTTGGAGTCATAACAAGCAGTGCCATCATGACGCGAATATCCCAGAAAATTCAATTCCTTGAGTTTCCCCAATGAATCAGTGTACAAATACGTACTCATGAAGTTAGAATTATCATGTTCCCAATTACGGGCACTTAGATCTCTTGAAGAGCTCACAACAAGTCCTTGTGGCACTAATGAGCTTGCAAAATCACCACGAGAAGAATTCCAAGCAACCAATTTCACCGTATCCAGTTTTCCATTCATCTGTAATTCTTTCCACGCCTGTCCGTTTTGGAATCCTTTTAGAAAGGAAATTTGTGCCGATGGAAGACTATTAATCATCGGATTCGATAACACAAATGTAGCCGAAGAATAATCTCCCATTAAAAGGGATAATCTAAAATATTCATACAAATCCGATGGTGTAGCACGTTGCGAATTTGTTAGCATTTTCTGAACCTCAAAGGCAAAAGTCAAATCTTTTGTATTCTCTGCAGTTTTGGCGGCATGTCTATACAACGTATCATGTTCATTCACTTCCAAACCATCCTTTTGAATGAGTTCCTTATAAATGAAGTTGGCATCATAATATCGATGCATCCCATAGTAGGACTCGGCCTGCTTGATCTTCAATTTCTGCGCGAAGCTCCATTGGCTAAAGAAGACGATTGCAAAAAGAAAAAAATATTTTTTTGTCATTTTGTATAGTGCTGTTAAAAGTATCTTGGTGAGCCGTATGCTCTATTCTTGCCGAAAACATAGGAAAGCATAATCTCATGAGAACCGAAATTTCTAACGGAGCTCAAACCATTGATCGGATAATCAAACGAATATCCGAACATCAAAGATTCTTTGATCTGATAAGCCGCATTCACCCCAACAGATTCGTTGTACCTGTACATCCCTCCGAACCATATTTTTCTATACAGAAACAAGTTCGCATTCAGATCTGCTGTAATTGGAGCATTGGAAACCATTTTTATCAAGACACTGGTTTTTAGATCGATCACTGAGTTTATTGGGAAAACATAACCCCCGGTAAGGAAATAATGTCTTTTAAAATAAGAGCCGCTCAAAAGAACACTTCCATCATAAAGTTTTGCTTGTATCAACCTAGGAACACTCAAGCCTGCATAAAATCGATTGCTATGATAGTACACACCTGCGCCACCATTGAATTTAAATTGTGAAATGGAGGCGAGATACTGAGGATCTGTTGGATCAAGCGCGTACAATTGACTGTAATCCACGCCAATCTGATCACCTCCTGCAGATACTCCAAAATTCAATTTTCGCTCCTTACCTAGTTGAAGCGTATACGAATAATCCAAATACGCACTTGTTCTCGAGCGCGCT
>CAIYQV010000423.1 GCA_903928365.1 uncultured Flavobacteriia bacterium | reverse complement strand
AGGATTCGTGGAAAAAGTGAAAGGTAATAAATTCATTTGGTGGATCCACTGCATTCCTTTGGTCATTTTTATGGGCCTACTTATTTATTGGAAAAGTTATTTTGGGATGCTTTCACTTTCGTTTTACTACCTTCTTGGAGTCTTAGTGTATTGGAAACTTATTTATAAAACACGATTGAAGAGCAACGAATGATCTCGTATTTTTTTGACTACGACAAAAGTACTTCCCGCAGAAAAGCGTGGTTTTTACTTTCAGTCGTTTTTGGGCTCACACTGATTTTAAGTTCCGGAATTCAATACCTTAAATTTGATTATGACTTCGAGAAATTCTTCCCGAAGGATGATTCTGAATCGGTATTTTTTAGAGCGCATCGTAAGAAATTTGAATCCGACAATGATTTTTTGCTCATCGCCATCGAACGTAAACAAGGTGTCTTTGAAAGAGCATTTTTGAAAAAGATCGCCAGACTAACCCAACAGATCGAAAAGCAAGTTCCTTATGTAGCAAAAGTTGCGTCCATCACAAATGCGGTTGAAGTTCGGGTTTTACCATTTGGCTTAGTATACAAACAACCGTACATTCATTTGCAGGGGAATCTTCAACAGGATTCGATAACTATTTATAAGTCAGAAGAGTTATTGAACGCCCTCATTGCCAAAGACGGCAAATCGGTCTGTATTTATGTCCGGCATGAAGATTACATCGTCAAAAAGAAAAGTGATGTCATGCTCGCAAAGATCGATGAGCTACTAAAACCATATCACTTTGACGGAGTACATATCGCGGGAAGAACCATCGGTCAAAAGCGCTATGTTGAGAAAATGGTGCATGAAATGTTCTTCTTTCTCGCCTTGAGTGCGGTGATGGTGGTGCTTTTTCTTCTGTTGACTTACCGTTCCTTTTGGGGAGTAATTATCCCGTCTGTTGTCATCGGAATGTCAACCGCAGCTTTACTTGGGCTGATGGGGTGGCTATCGATTCCGATCAATATCCTTTTGATCACATTGCCGACCATTTTATTCATAGTGGCGATGTCCGATGTAATTCACGTTGTTTCTCGCTACCTGGATGCTTTAAGGGAGGGACTTTCAAAACCAGATGCAATCAGGATAACCATTAAGGAGGTCGGTTTCTCAGCCTTTCTTACATCAGTTACTACCGCAATTGGTTTCGGTACACTTTATTTCGTGAACATGGAGCCTATTCAGGTTTTCGGGATGGTGACGGCAATAGGTGTGGTGATTGCTTTTTTGCTGACCATGATCTTGCTTCCCGCGCTTTTCATACTGTTCCCTTCACCGCAACTGATAGAACGGAAGGAAGGTAGCACATTCTGGGATCAAAAACTGCGTAAATGGTTCTTTTCCGTACTCAGAAATCGAAGGAAAGTTCTTGCTTTTTACGGTTTACTTACAGCTGTTTGTCTCTATGGTACCTTCCAACTCAAGGGCAATAATTACCTGATGGATGATCTGCGTTCAGACGACCCTATAAAAGTGGATTTTAATTTTCTGGATCGACATTATGGTGGAATACGACCTTTTGAATTAGTCGTTAAACTGAAGGATCCAAGTGATACGTTTTGGGATAAGAACGTACTTCAGGACTTGGATCGAATAGAACGATATACGGAAAAAACGTATGGGGCAGAGGTGAAATTGTCTTTAGCAGGATTCTGCAAAGTGATTGAACGTGGAGCAAATCAAGGGGATAGGATATTCTATAAAGTGCCGGAAAGAAGCAAAGATATTCGGCGTTGCAGAAAATTTCTTCGTTTGGCTGAAGGAGGAAAGATCTACCGAACGCTCATTGATAGTTCAGGCAGTGTGACACGTATTCATGGAAATCTGCCGGATTATGGAAATACAGAGATCACAAAGAGAAATAATCGTCTGATGGCCTTCTTGAGACGACCGGATTTGGCCCGAAAATATGAATGTCATATCACGGGAACTGCACATCTTTTTGACAGAAACATTCAGTTTCTTACGCGTAACTTAGTAGAAGGATTGGCCATTGAGATTCTGCTTCTTGCGCTTTTAATGGGATTGGTGTACCGTTCAATGACCATGATCCTCATTTTCATGATCCCGAATATCATTCCGTTGTTAGTCGTCGCTGCGTTGATGACCTTCCTTCAGATCGATCTTAAAACAAGTACGGCGATTATTTTTACAGTTGCCCTGGGGATTGCGGTTGACGATACAATTCACTTACTTGGCAAATTTCGCTATGAGATCGGCAAGGGAAAATCTGTTCTCCGTGGATTAAAAACATCCTATCTAACCACGGTGAAAGCAACCATTCTAACTACATTCATTCTATGTGCCGGTTTTATGCTACTGATGTTCTCCTCCTTTGTCGGTGCATTTAATATGGGTCTTCTGATCAGTCTGACACTTTTTGTGGCTATGTTAATAGAAGTCACGTTATTACCTTTGCTGATAATACTATTGTATCGCAGAAAATAAGATGTATGATTATTTCTTTCATTCTCCTTATATTCGAGTTATGCATCTTCAACTAAGATTTTTAACTGTCTTTATTTTGATTGCTTTCTGCGTTAGCAATGCTGCGGCACGTGATGTTATAAAAAAAGATAAACACAACAGAGCACCTATCGAAGAACGAGAGGCCATTCTTATTTTGGGAGGCCTAGGATCAGTTGTACATAGTGCAAAAGATCAAAAGCAAAGTTTTGCACAAAAAGGATATGATGTATTCATTCCCGATTACCTCGCCCGAAGATCGATCGATGGTTGCGTTAAAAAATTGCAACGATTTGCATTAAAACATCAGTTGTCAAAGTATAAAAAAGTACATGTGCTATCTTACATTGTTGGAAGTTGGGCCTTCAATCGCTGGTATGAACAATATCCGATGTCCAACGTTGCCTCGCTGGTTTATGATCGAAGTCCACTGCAGGAAACCTTACCACCGATGATGAGAGATGAAGATCCCTTGTTTAGCAGATTGTTATTTGGAAAACTGACGTTTGATCTGGCAGATACGCCCTATAAACCGTTGGTCGCGCCAGGAATAAAAATGGGAATATTGATCGAATGTAAAGCCACTAAATTTCTTTGGCTGAAATACGATACCTTTTTGAAATTACCTCCTCGAATATTTGAACCTGAGCAATTTGGACAGCGATATGATGACTATTGTTATTTCTTTTTAAGTCATGATGACATGTATACCAGACTGCATGAAGCGGCACCAGCCATTTTGAATTTTTTTAGTTCGGGTACTTTCGGAGAAGCGGACAGGAGCCCATGTTCTGAGGATCCATTTAAAACGTATCGTAAAAGTAAATGAACCAGTTTCGTCTGATCATCGTATTTATTCTTGCTGTATTCGCACTTCTTATTACGGGCATTCTGCTCCATCCATACAATTCATCTTTAGAGCTCATCGTCCTGTTTGCGTTGTCCGGTGGTGGGACGGCTATCGTATATGGTTACGATTTTGCCCAGCTGAAAAGGGATGGATATAACGATCTGATTGCGAATGTACTTCGATCGCCGTTGGAAACACTTTTCTTCTTTTTATTTGTGGTAGTCATCGCACCGCTCTCCTTTTTCTACCTTTCTTCTTTTAGGATCAACACCATGTTGATTATTTGCCTTTTTGGATTGATCTATTCGATGCCGTTTAATTATAAGGGTAAACGCACTAAGCTGAAGCACTTCCTCTTTGTCAAGAACATTTTTATTGGGTTTTCGTGGGGAGCTTTGATACTGGTTGGCGCCGGTACAATGGAAACGAATTTGATCAAAGCTTTTTTTCTGTTTGCGTCCTTGCAGGTGGTTGCTGGTAGTATGATCCGAGATCTCTCTGACCTTGAAAAAGATCAAAAAGATGGAGTGATCACAGTGCCAGTGAAACATGGTGTACGGTTTACGGTGAACGTTTTACATGTGATCAATATTCTTTCCTTTATTCCATTTCTGTTTCTTCCGCTACAACAAGCTATGCTTGCTATGATTCCGGTATTTCTATGGCGATTATGGGTAATCTACAAAGTTTCACAAAACCATCTTTCACTCTTGTGGACGCAAACGTTCAACATCCTGACCTGCGTGATCATTGGAATAGCGATGGCGATTTTTAAACTGGATTTATGGCTGAATTAATACATTCAACAACCTTTCCGCTATTGGCATTAATGGCGGCCAGTGTTTTTACTTTTTTTTGGTTTTTGGATTCAAAAACGCATACTGTACTCGTTCAAACCGATATTTCTGACCCTGAATTACGAACCCATCGTATACTGATACTGGCTTCAGGTATGATGGAGTGTTCGCTTATTCTGATGTATTGGTTTCGATGGGAAGCCTTAGCGCTGTTTATCGCTGCATTTATTACCAGAACGGCACATGAGTTTATTGATGAATTGAAATTTCATGTTGACAGATGCACCTTCAGAGAAACGCTTTTTCACCTGATCATGTGGGTGTCGGTTCTTACCAAAACTTTTGTATTACTGATTTGGGGATTTTTCTTTCGTTATGAAGGAATTACCGATTTGCCTTTGTGGATGTATATCTGGGCCGCGGTGGTAGTTGGGTGTATGGGAATAATTAGTTTGAAAGAATGGAACCAGGGGAAACACTGACGTTAGACCTGATCATCATAGGCGGTGGGATTTCCGCTTCCTTTTTGTGTTTGGATATTCTGAAGAAAAATCCAGATTTCAGTATCCTCATTCTAGAAAGCAGCACAGAATTTCCGCAGAAAATAGGGGAGTCGCTGGTGGATATGACCGCCTTGATTCTGGAGCAAAAGGGAATTGGTCATATACTTCAATCCCAAACAATGAAATCCGGAATTCGTTTTCTTTTTAATGAAACAGGAAGTCTTGACAGGTCTGACATTGCTGAATTTGCAAGCCCTACATTTCCCGGAAAGATCAATGCCTTTCACCTGGATCGCAAACGCTTTGATCAGGATCTTCTGGAAGAGGTAGAACGTAGAGGAGTACAGGTATTGAGACCCGCGGAAATCCTGTCATTCGAAAGGAAAGATCTGGAGAATCAACTCGTGGTGAAGTGCAATGATCAATATCTGT
>CAIYQV010000422.1 GCA_903928365.1 uncultured Flavobacteriia bacterium | reverse complement strand
GCCGATTTATCAAGCGAAAGCAAAAGGAATCAAGGTTCATGTTTGGGTGGATGAAACACGTCCGCGCAACCAAGGTTCAAACTTGACCGCATATGAATTAACGAGACACGGAATCGATCATACCCTAATCGTTGACAATACCGGCGGACACTTAATGCAACACGGCATGGTGGACATGGTCATTGTGGGAACGGATCGAACCACAAGAAATGGCGATGTTGCCAATAAAATTGGAACTTATTTGAAAGCGTTGGCTGCAAAGGACAATGAAATTCCGTTCTACGTGGCATTGCCTTCGACGACGTTAGACATGACTATTCGCGACGGATTGACTGAGATTCCAATTGAGGAACGTGATCAAAACGAAGTGAAATACATTCAAGGGAAACGTAGTGATGGTCAAATTGACTCGGTGTTGATTTGTCCAGAAACGACACCCGCAGCAAATTACGGATTTGATGTAACGCCAGCTCGATTAGTGACGGCACTCATCACCGAACGTGGTGTTTGTCAGGCAAATGAAGCAGGGATTACCACCTTATTTCCAGAATACAAGCAAGCATGAAAAAAGCACTTATAATTTTCTTGTTTTGCGCCAGTTCCCTTCATGCACAACTTGATGGCGTATGGCACAGTTCCTTTCAAGTGGCTGGACAATCATTTTTAATGGATTTAACCATTGAAGGGATCGGAAGGGATGGAAGCATTTCCGTAAGTATTCCTGATCAACCAAAGTTAAAGCCACAAGTCATGGCTGAATATGCTTTATTCTATGATAGCTTGTATTTTAGATGGGACCGCATCGGTTTAAGTTTTAACGGCAAACTAAAAACCGATTCTTTGAAGGGAATCATGAAGCAAAGTGGACTTGAATGGAACGTGGTCTTCACAAAAGAGGAGCAACAATTGATCCAGTCTGGAAGGCCTCAAGATCCGCTGGGACCATTCACTTACTCGCAGGAAGAGCTGATCATAAAAAACAAGAAAGTGAACATTGCGGGAACAATCACCCTTCCCAAAGAAAAAGAATTTCCTATTTTGATCCTGGTTTCTGGATCTGGTCAACAAAACAGAGATTGTGAACTGATGGGACATAAACCCTTTTGGGTACTTGCCGATTACCTGAGTAAAAATGGTGTTGGAGTCTTTCGTTACGATGATCGGGGCATTGGAAAAAGTACAGGCGAATTTGGGTCGTCAACTGAAACAGATTTCACCAGTGATTTATTGGCCATTTTTGCCGCGTTAAAGAAAAAATATCCTGGACATCCCATTGGGATTTATGGTCACTCCGAGGGTGGAATGATTGGGCTTCGAGCAGCAGCACAAGAAAAAGAAATTGGATTCTTAATTGAATCGGCGTCGGTTGGAACGAATGGGAAAGATGTTTTGGTGAATCAACAATACGATATTCCCATTGCTTCAGGAATGAGTGAAGAGGAAGCAAAATGGAATGCTCGATTGTTTGAAGAGGCAGCAACCATTGCTTTAAAAAAAGAAACGGTTTCTTTCCTGAAGGATTACGAAAATTGGTTGGGTACTGTTTGGGAGAAACTTCCTTCCTCTTTCAAAGAAGACAAATCGATGAATGACATGGCCACAGAAATGAGTGTCTTCATCAACAGTGACTGGGCAAAAGAATTTCTCAGTTATCAAGCGGCTGATTACCT
>CAIYQV010000421.1 GCA_903928365.1 uncultured Flavobacteriia bacterium | reverse complement strand
TGTTGTGCCAAGTCCCAACATTGACCCGTCCCTACTTTTTTATTTACTTGAGAGGAAACCCAGGTGATGATCGCTTTATTCAGTGGAGCTATTGAATCGCATTGTGCATGAACAGATCTGCCACCTGTTAGAAAAAGTATAAGTAAAATCAGTCTCATAGGACCAGAACGCTTTTCTATTGAGATTATAACGATCGTAATCCTGAAGATTCCAGAATTCGTTTTACCTTTTTAGGATCTACCTTCAGAACAGGATCAGAAAAGAGTGACTCCTCATCCATCTGTACTTTGGACGTGCCGGAAAAATGGATCGCATTACAACCAGCTTCTTTGATAATCTTAGCAATGTTTGCAGCATTCACACCACCCCCGGCCATGATTTGAATCTTATTTTCTACATATGAAGTCATCTGTCGCAAAATAGGGATGCCGATCTCTGCGTTGCTTGCCATGCCGGAAGAAAGAAGTCGCGTAACCTTATGATCTATGAGAATCTCCAGAGAACGTTTCCAGTCAAACGAATCATCGAATGCACGGTGAAAAGTCACTTCCATACCCTCTGATTTCTTCATGGCTCGATTCAAAAAGAAGCGATCAATTTCCCCGGCACTGTTCAAGGCCCCAATGACAACACCTTTTGCACCCATCTCACGACAATTCTGAATATCCCGAAGGATTACCTCCATTTCGCTTTCGTCGTAAATAAAATTCCCTGGTCTTGGGCGAATCAATACATGCGTTTCTATTCCGCAGGCAATCGCATACTCGATCATTCCATAGGAAGGTGTTGTTCCTCCCTGCTCCAGATTCTGACACAATTCAATTCGGTCAAATCCCATTTCTCCCGCTACTTTGATCGCTTCGATCGTAGCCGCACACAATTCTATTTTCATTCTTCGAAATAAAGTATCAACTCATCCATGAACGTCCATGGAATATGACCAGCACCCGGCAATTCTTCGGGAATTATAGAAGTTTGGATATCAAGTTTCACGTACCTGGCTTTTTCGCTAAATGTAAAGATCGCATTTCTCCCAATAAATGGCTTGTCGACATAATCTTCCACCTCACGCCATTTCTTGTTGTTCTTCGATACAAATACACGAATCCCTTTAGGGTAATGGATCCAGGAACTTTCGTCATTTAAAAACCCAAGCTGAAACCCGGAAACCATCGTCTTCTTCTTCAAATCCAGCTTAATAGAAATCTGTTCTTCATCAAATCCAAGCCATTCATTGCCTTTCCATGGAATACTGCCCCTTACCCCGTTGGTTAGCGTGAAAGCCCCATCTCCCGGGTACCGTGAATCTGGTTTCGTGAGCAATTCTATCGGCATAGATAAACAGCTATTCGCCGTCAGTTCATAGGTAAACGTTTTTCCGGCATTCGGTGGCACAAGTGAATAGGTATAGGTTTTCTCCTCTCTTCCATTCGTCCGTTCAAGGTAAAGTGTATCAGATGAACTTACCTTTTCCATTACTGAAGGATTCTTTCCATCTGACTTATTCAACTCCATTTTGTCGGATGAATTAGGCGATTTAAAAACGATGGCAACTTTGCTTTCCTTTTTCAAAAGCTGCATTTCAGGGTAGAACAGGGCTCTGGAGAAATGTACCTTTTGAGCTTCGAGTCGTTTGAAATGATAGTTCACCAAGGACGTTCGAAATTGCTCATAAGCTGGCTTCTTCTGACACCAAAGTACCTGGGAAAGGGCGATTGCTCTTGGAAAAGCCATGTACTCCAATTGTTTCATGTCGGGTATGTACTCCGTCCATAGATTCGCTTGTCCACCAAGAATGTAGGCCGCCTGATCAGGTGAGATTCCGGAAGGTATCGGATCGAATTCATACACCTTTTCCAAAGGAGTATAGCCACC
>CAIYQV010000420.1 GCA_903928365.1 uncultured Flavobacteriia bacterium | reverse complement strand
TTTTGTACATTGTAAAAAAATAACCGATGCGATCTTTGCTGCTTTTCATGATTGTGTTTTCATTCCAACTGAATGCGCAGAAGAATGTATTCCTAAAGATTTACCCTAAAGTAAATGGTACCGATCTTACGCTTGGGTCGGATTACATAGATCAGCAAGGCGTCATTTTTAATCTGGATTATTTCAACTTCTACCTTTCGGGATTATCTGTTACTCACGATGGAGGGCAATCGCTTGATTTATCGGATACGGTATTTTTGGTAAAATCTACTGATTTCATTTTATACCTGGGATACCTGAATGTAACTAACGTAGAATCCGTAACATTTTCAATTGGTGTCCCGCCAGAACTTAATACCGCTTCAGGTACCAACGCGTTAGACATTTCTGTTTATCCTGAGGGTCATCCTTTGTCTTTTCAGGATCCATCCATGTACTGGGGCTGGTCGGCAGGTTACATTTTTCTTGTTACAGGAGGAAATGCCGATTCAAACGCAGATGGTATAGCAGATGCCTATTTTGAATTACATAATCTTGGAGATCATAATTATCCACAAACGACGATTTCAACAACTCAAACAAATGTTGGCAACGATCAGATCGACATTTACTTGGATTGTAACATTGAGCAATGGTTGAAAAATGTACCGCTGGAAAGCATTTCAATTCTTCACGGCACAACCGGATATAATTCTTCCTCGATGGCAAATGTAACGACGGAACCGGTCTTCACTCAGCCTCTTACGGCAGGTATATCTTCGAACAAGCTAGAAAAAGGAGCGCTCTATTTTTCGGATGATAAGATCTATTGGACCGGTTTTCCTGAAAACGCTTTCCTCAAGATCAGTGATCTCTCGAGTAAGGATTGTACAAAATCAAACCCTGGTCATGATCAAAATATGATCGACCTGCACCAATTGAAGAATGGGGCATACATAGCAACTATGTATAGTCAGGAAGGAGAACTTCTCAGGACCATGAAATTTATGCACTAATGCCATTCTCTGATCGATCCCTGATATTTGTTTCGATCACGCTGGGTGGTTTTCTTTTTCTTCTGTCAACCAAGTGCAGCAGTTCTGATCACGAATTACCGATGGGTTTAATGCCTATTCCAAAGGACAATCCTATTTCAGAAGAAAAAGTTCAATTGGGGAGGTCCTTGTTTTTTGACAAAAGATTATCCAGAACAAATACCGTTTCGTGTGCTACATGTCACGTGCCTAAGTTTGCTTTTGCTGACCGTGTTCCAATCAGCGAAGGTGTAAACGGAGGAAAAACCATGCGTAACACCCCTTCCTTACTGAACGTGGGTTACCAACCTACCTATATGTTTGACGCTCATATCCCATCTTTGGAGCAACAAGTGATCGTTCCGATTCAGGAACACCAGGAAATGGACATGAAAATGGGAGAATTGATAGAAAAACTTCGATCAATCCCTTCATACCGGGATCAGGCAAAAAAGATCTTTGGGAGAGATTTTGATGCATATGTGTTAACGAGAAGTATTTCAGCGTTCGAACGAACGCTCATTTCACAAAATTCCCGATTCGATCAATATATGAAAGGCGATAAGAAAGCACTTTCAAGCGAGGAGATTAAAGGTTATAAACTCTTCTCTCAAAAACTGTATTGCACAACATGCCATTCCTATCCAAATTTCACCAGTCACAAAGCAGAAAACAATGGTTTATACGCCGATTACAATGAGGACAAAGGTCGTTTTCGAATTCACAATGACAGCAGTGATATAGGCAAATTCAAGGTACCCTCCTTGAGAAATATAGAACTTAGTTTTCCGTACATGCACGATGGTTCTTTTTGGACCTTGGATGAAGTGCTTGACCATTACGCAAGTGGAGGTAAAAACCCACTTAATCAGCACTATGTGATTAAACCGTTCAACCTAAGTGAAATTGAAAAAAAACAACTCATATCCTTTTTAAAATCGCTCACTGATACGAGTTATTTGGTTGATTTTCGGGATTTTTAAAAATAAAATGAAGGTGGCTGTAATTTTTGGCAGAATTCTTGCGTTTAAGATGTAACCTTTTCCTTGGAAAACGTTAGAAATCCGTAAAGTCTGCAAGCTTTACAAAACCAAACTAGAAAATAAAACCAAAACCATGACAGTGAACCCAATGTATCACCAAACCAACCAACGTATGGAGGAAGAGTTGAGTTGGATACGGCGAGCGCAGAAAGATCCGGAGTGCTTCGGTCCGCTGTACCGAAAGTATCATGAGCAGATCTTTCGCTACATCTATCAACGGATGGATGATGAAGAATTAGCATTTGACGTCACATCTCAGGTGTTTATGAAGGCATTAAACAATCTTCATAAATACGAGTATCGAGGCGTACCTTTTTCTTCTTGGCTGTATCGTATTGCCAAAAGTGAACTGTATCAGTCTTTCAGAGATCGTAAGGCAGAGCGAACAGTGAATATTGAGTCATTTCAACTTTTTGAAATGATCGATGAATTTGAAGAGGACCAAACGGAGGAGAATAAAAGAAAGTTATTCAACTCGTTGGCTAAAATGAAAGAAAAAGATCTCCAATTGATCGAACTTCGTTTCTTTGAAAGACGTTCTTTCAAAGAAATAGGGGAGATCCTGGATGTAACTGAAAATAATGCGAAAGTAAAAGCTTTCAGAGCTATTGAAAAACTGAAACAGATATTCAACTCGAGTAACTAATTATGAAAACAACAAAAATTAATTTGGACAGATCGAAGATCAGTTCCGAAGAAATTGAAAAGAAACAAGACTTTCAGAAAATAGTAAAAAGCTT
>CAIYQV010000419.1 GCA_903928365.1 uncultured Flavobacteriia bacterium | reverse complement strand
TTGGTCACCTTCGGAAAAGCGTATGGAGCACATGGGGCAGTGATTCTGGGATCCACCCAATTGAAAGATTATCTAATCAATTTTGCCCGTTCGTTCATTTACACCACAGCTTTACCGCCTGCTTCCTATCAGTTGATACAACATCATGGTTCTTTGGATCTCACTTCGCTTCAAAACCAACTGCAACAAAACATCACTATTTTCAGATCCAACCTGCCAACGGCAAAGCTGTATTCTGATCAGAGGTCTCCGATCCAGATCATTCCGATAGGCGACATTACCAAAACCCAAGAATTGGCTGAAAAACTCCAGGCTTCGGGATTTGCAGTAAAACCAATTTACAGTCCCACCGTGCCAAAAGGAGAGGAACGCATTCGCATTTGTCTTCATGCGTTTAATACTGAAGAGGAGATAATAAGGGTAACAACCGAATTAAATTAATTTGGGTTAACCATTTATTTGTTTTACAAGCAAATTGAAAAATCACTTTTGCACAGAACCAGTCTGCAAAACGAGCGGAGATGCGGATTGCACGAAGCGATGGTTTGTCAGCGATGCCGAAGGCAGGTTCCTTGCAAAAGGGAAAGGGCGAGTTCGATTAACTCACCCCAGAGTTTTGCCACTTTTAGCCCGTTAAAAGTGGAGAAGTATTTTCATGCACTTTGAGATGATTTACCCGTTGTTTTTCTACTGAAAAATAGATCAACCCTCCAACTCCCACACACTGTGATATGCTTGGATAGATTCCACGTAATCCAGAAACTGCGCATAAAAATCATCCGAACCAAGGGTGGCGCTATCACCGATCACGATTAGCTTGATTTTTGCCCGGGTCATGGCGACATTCATACGGCGGTAATCTTTTAAAAAGCCAATGGTTCCCTCGTTATTCGAGCGAACTAATGAAATGAGCACATGCTCCGCTTCTTGTCCCTGATAACTATCAATCGTACTTACCTTATATTCAGGAAGAAGCTCCCTCAAATAACTTACTTGTCCAGAATAAGGCGAGATGAGCACTGTATTTTGTGCAGATAAATGAAAGTGATGGATGAGTTTGGTAATGGCCGTTGCTTCGCCTTTGTTGCGTAAACTGTGTCCGTCTTCGCCACTTTCTTCTTCGCAGTCTGCACCGGCAGTATCATAAAAGAAGAGGTGTTTGTCTGCTGTTTGAAGTGTTGTTGCCGTTTGTACCTTTCCCTGATAAAAATAGCGGTTGGAAAATTCCGCAATGGGTTGTTTCATGCGGTACTGGACATTCAGCAAATTGAATTCGGCAAGTGATTCCGTACACACTTCCAGAATGGATTTATTGAAACCAAGTTGAACTGCTTCCTGCGACAAAAGGGTAGGAGGCAATTGAAAATGATCTCCGGCAAGTACGATCTGTTCGGAGAAGGGAAAAATACTCCATGCCAATGGTTCCAGGCACTGACCAGCTTCGTCGATGATGAGTTTGTCGAATGTTGTTTCGCCATCCTTGAATTCATCCGAAATGGCCATGGGTGTTCCCAGGATAACCTGCGCTTTTTCAAAGAGTTTTTCTTCGTTATACTCCTGGATGTCGCGGATCTGTTTGCGCAGCTGCTTGACTTCTTTGATGATCAGATTGCGCTGATCACGTTCTTCTTTTCCGAAATGGCGCTTGTATTGATGGGCCATTCTGCGCAGTTCTTCTGCCTGAATTTTCAGTCGCTTGACCTCTTTTTCTTCCTTGCTGTTCTTGAGTTTCCCTTCAGGAGTGAATGGAAGGATGGCTTCGGTGACTTTAGTATTGTTACCAATGCGCAGGAGATCGATTTTCGGGTATCTGAAGTGCAACTGTTGCGCGAAATGATCCACAGCAGCATTACTCGGAGCCGAAATAAGTACACGCTTATTTTCCTGACACAATTGAAATACGGCTTCCACTAACGTAGTCGTTTTCCCTGTTCCGGGAGGTCCGTGTACCAGTCTTAGGGAATCATTGC
>CAIYQV010000418.1 GCA_903928365.1 uncultured Flavobacteriia bacterium | reverse complement strand
GATCTGTTAAACCAACATTATAGCTTTCTCCCCAAGCCCAGTTATCAGGAATCTCCAGCATACATCTCTGATACATCGGATGGTTGGTAAACGAGGTAAGAGACACATATTCGTCCATATTCAATCCAATGGCTTTCGCGTAGGACTGTGGCGTATATTTTTTACCTTTCAATTCAAACTCCTTCACATCTTTGCCAAGGTACGCATCCAGGATGCCATTCAAGGCATTCATCCATGCTGTGGACACTCCGTCTCCTGATCCGGTGACATGCGACAGTACTCCCTGAACGGCTCCATTCAAAACTGAGAATAACTCACTATGATCGTGTGTCTCGCTTCCGTAATTCAATCCTTTATAGATCTCCTCCGGAACGATACCATAATTTCGGATCACATAAGGAATATCGTGGAAAGCCCCGCCTTCAGAAAAATTGATCTTTCCATCCATACGGATGTATTTCTGTGCCTTACTTTCATATGCTTTACGGACCACAAACATTTCCGAAAGAATGTCCGGATTTTTGTTCCCTTTTCTCATCAATTCGGATTCAAAGAAGGACAGCGCTGAAAAACTCCAGCATGTACCAGTGTATCCCTGACTCTGTACCGGGGTAGCGTCCAAATGGGCCACTTTTGTCAACTGGTAATTACTTCCTTCAGCGTTCTTTACGGGTTCTGAATATCCGAAAGCCTGAGCAAAAGAAGTAGTATATGCTCCTACGAGCAAAAACGAAAGAACAAGTTTCTTCATAAGAAAGGGTTTAATTTAAAGGGTGATTTAATTAGATCGGAAAATCCAGCCGCGAATCCCTAATGCCATTACTTTTTCTCGGATAGTCTCCATTTCTGCTTCCTGTTCAGATCCCCCAGCGCTCACACGTTGAAGGCCGTTTGAAGTATCGTACACATACGCATCCAATCCTGCAGAACGTAATTTGTTCAACATGACTTCCACGTTTTCCTGACTACCGAAACAACCAACGATGAATTGCTTCGATGCTTCTTTACCCTGTAATGGTTGGTTCGACTCCGACTGATTCGTATTGGAAACAGTTTCCTGTCTAACAGGAAATACGATGCCTGGCAGAAATTCATAATTCCCTGAAACATTCATAGAAGTTTCGGAGTCCAAATTCATTTGTAAGGATGAAGGCTTCTGCTCTTGATATTTAGCTGGTTTATTCTTGAAGAATGGATTGAAATCCCTTACTGAAAACATTCCAGACTCCATCACATTGGTTTTTGAAGGAATCCAGAAGGAATAAAATGCCAGTGGTAAAATACATGCGGCAGCCACATACTTCCAAACGGAACGCCTAGGCAACTGAATTAGTTGTGGGTCGGTTTCTTCCTCCGTTACCGGTTTCAGCTCTATGATCTTCGCTTCCTCTTTTTGTTCTTCAACAACAAAGTGAACTTTGCCTAATCCAAACGATTCAAGCAACAAGTTAAAGAAACGATCCTGCTCAAAACAAAGATTCTTTTCCTGATCATAAAATAGAAAACCCACCTTATCAATAGTTACGCGGGCGCCTCTTCCTAATTCACTGTTCCACATCTGAACCATCGTTTGAATGGCCATTACGGCCTCATCATAGGTGGATTTCGAAGCAGTGGCTAGTTCTGAGGTCAATAATCCATCGTTGTTGATGAGTTGTCTATTGAATAGCAGCGCCTTTTTTGGTGGCAGCATCAAGCCTTTTTCGGAATCAACAACAGCCGCAACACGCTGAGCAACAAAGCCTCCAAATCCAGGAACAATCACACAGTTGTGGCGAAGTAATAATTGACCAATAAGCTCCTCAGGGCGAATCATAAGACGAAAGTACGTAAAATCAGAAAGAGGTGCA
Source organism: uncultured Flavobacteriia bacterium (assembly GCA_903928365.1). Lineage (GTDB taxonomy): Bacteria > Bacteroidota > Bacteroidia > Flavobacteriales_D > Crocinitomicaceae > M0103. Next base: position 11,988 of record CAIYQV010000418.1, on the reverse strand, counting down.
ACCTGAACGTAAAAATGAGGTTAACCTAATACAGCTAAAACTTTCTCTACATCTTCCGGAACGTCAATGTTAGGTGTTTCAATTTCTGTATGGACTACCTTAATTTGGTAACCGTGGTATAACCAACGTAATTGCTCCAGTGATTCGGCGCGTTCCAAAGATGTTGGATCTAGTTGCGTTAAATTCAAAAGTGTTTCCCTTCTGTATGCATAGAGGCCAATATGTCGCAAATAGGGGTAGGTTTCAAGCGGTGCTCCCTTGGAATGAAAATGGTTCGGAATGCAGCTTCGGCTAAAATACATGGCATTTTCCCTTCCATCTCGAACAACCTTGATCCTATTTGGATTATCCAGATCTTCAAGTGCAATATTTCGACTCGCTAAAGTGGCAATCTGCGTTTCAGGATCGTTAAAAGCATGCAATAATTGCTCAAGTTGAAGATGATCTACCAATGGTTCGTCGCCCTGAACATTGATCACTACATCCATCTCAGAAAAATGTGCAGCGACTTCCCCGCAACGATCGGTACCTGAAGGATGGTCGGCTGAAGTCATGATGCATTTACCACCAAAACTTTTCACCTCCTGTTCAATCCGTTCGTCATCTGTAGCAACAATCACATCACTTATCAAGGAAGAGCGCTTCACTCCCTCATAAACCCTTCGGATCATTGTTTTACCCTTCAAGTCGATCAATGGTTTGCCAGGAAAACGACTCGAGGCATATCGAGCAGGAATAACAGCAAGCACCTTCATCAGAACTTCATTTGAATTTGCATCAGGAACGATCTTGGAGGTTGAATATCACCTGGACGCGTTGTATACTCAGCATTCAGGAGGTTATTGACAATAAAACTCACGCGGTAATTTTCAGAAGCCGGAAGAGCAATTCGTGCATCAAAAACAAGCGCACCTTTGTTGTATTTTTCACGATAATTCTTAAGACCTGGAAGAATGTATATTTCTGTCAAACCCGGGTCAAGATCTTCCTGGAAAACTCTATCAATATTGACCATATTACTATTGTATCTACAAGAGAAACCGACGCTGAATTTCTTATAAGTTACTTCAACATCGGCTTTTGCTAAGTGCTTGAAGCGATATTTCAGCATATTGCTGGAGCTATCTGACATATATGACAAATACGTTGGGTTGGTATTCAATGTAATCGGATTCATATAGGTATAACCCAACAAGGAAACGATCTGTACTTCTCCAATATTTCCTGTGCTGTTAAAGGAAAATTCAATTCCTGAGATCCTTGCTCTTTCTGCATTCTGTGCCTGAAAACCAAGGTAATTCTTAATGTTTGTCGATGTTAACGCCACGGAATCAGGCTTGTACAATCCAAAGGCGAACTCCATCATGTTACTATATTCATTGATAAACGCCGCTACATCCAACATTCCTTTCCATTCACCAATCTTTACCCCTTGCTTCACACCGATCTCAGCAGCCCAGCCCACTTCAGGTCTCAAGTTCGCATTAGGAAAAATGTTCAAGGATCCGACATTTGTTTGCGTGTACCTCTCTGCTACAGAAGGGTAACGGATTCCCTGTCCGAACGATGCGCGCAAGTGCGTGTATTTCATCAACTCGTAATGAGCTCCAATTCTCAAGATTGGATAAACTGGTAATTTGGCCAGGCTGGAAGTATCATTTCCGAAATAGAAATCGGAATCACCCGTTTTACCATCCATTATAAAGTGTTCGATGCGGGCACCCCCGGTGATATCCAGTTTATTGATCTTCTTTTCAAATTGACTGTATATGGAGGTGTTGTTCGAACTGTGATCCCCAAACAAACTTGAAGAAACGGAATTTAATATATTGGCAACACCCGAAGTAATTGTTGTTCCTCCGGAAAATTTGCGCTGAAACTGATATTCTGTAAAGTAGATAATCGCACCATTGCTTTGACTTGAATTAGTCAAGTTTTCATTATTCGCAAAATAGATGCGTGTTTTAAGTGCGTGCTTATTGTTCTTTTTATCGGTAAATTTCAGGTAAGGATCAATGAAAAGTCGCTGCCCGAGGTTGTAGGTAAGCGTTGATGCTGCATTACTTGTATCAGCTCCACCGCTTGGTGTGTACCCGAGGGTATCGCTTTGCCAGATGAGGAAATTACCTGTCTTCTGCATCTGGTAATTGTACCCGATTCCCGCTTTAAGACGGCTTGTATTGTTAAATCTGAAATAAACCGTTCCGCTGACTCTTCCACGCGCCTCGGTTTCTCCCTGACGATAACCATCGTTTCTATATAAGGTAGTGGAAAGCGTATAACCCGCCTGCTTAAACATTTGGCCACGATATACCTCTACCTGTTGATTCATAGGATTCGTGCTCCACCAGCGCAAACTTTCACGTTTTGGATCTCCATAAACACCCGTCTGAATCTTAACTTTTGTTTCCGGTGTAAGTCCTGGTTCTCGTTCGGTAAGTGCAATGACTCCATTCAAGGCCCCACTTCCATAAAGCACCGAGGATGCTCCTTTCATGATCTCTATCTGCGAAGCTTGTTCCATTGGAATTGCGTTCCATTGCGTGTCTCCGGCATATCCAGACAGCAAAGGCATTCCGTTCCACAGCAGTAGCACCCGGCTACCTGTACCATAAGCAAAGCCGGATCCTCCGCGAATGCTGACCTGACCATCCATAGTATAAACACCTGGACTTTGATCAACGGCCTGTTCAAGATCGGTAATCCCTTTGTGATCGATCAATGTAGGTTTAATAATCTCCATGGATACTGGCACGTCCTCTACTCTTTGTTGTCTGCGACCTGCAGATACCACCACGGCGGAGATCGTTTTTACCGGCACCTCCATATAAATGATGACCTCTCCAGCGGCTTTCATCTCTGTGGTATCGTTCAGAAATGAGTTCATCGAGGTAACCAGTGTAACAGGAAAAGAAGTTGCTTTGATCATAAACACTCCATCTACATCCGTCACGGCACGTTCGCCATTGGACGCCTGAATCTTGGCGCCAACTACTGGTTCTTTGGTATCACTTTCGATCACTTTTCCCGTGATCTGAGCTTGCAAAAGGATGGGAAAAAGACATACTAAGAGTAGAACGTTCTTCATAAGCATAAGGGCATTAAGTAGTTTGGTCTATCGCTAAAATACCAATTTTCGCGAATAAACGATGATTTTTTTAGTGCATCAGATATCTGCCTGAAGTTGCAGCATGAACGTGCGCGGCGGTTGAATATCTGCCGGTCGACTTGTATATTCTGCGTTGAAGATGTTGTTCATTATGAACGCTACCTTCCATTTTTCTTTCCATCTGTAGGCCAGTCGCGCATCAAAAACAAGGCTTCCGTAATTGAACTTCGTCCGGTATTCCTTCAATCCCGGTAATACAAGTAACGTGTTCATTGTTGGATCTAAATCTACAAGAAATACCTTATCAATATTGGTCATAAAACTATTGTAGCGGGAAGAAATCCCTGCACTAAAATGTCTGTAAGTGGCTTCAATGTCTGCTTTAGCTAAGTGTTTGAACCGGTATTTCAGCATGTTTGAAGTAGAATCAGAAAACTGATTAACATAAGCCGGGTCTCGATTCAAGCTAACAGGATTCATATACGTATAACCTACCAAAGAAACCAGCTCTACCTCTCCGATCTTTCCGGAACTGTTAAATGAAAATTCTACCCCTGTGATCCTTGCTTTTTCAGCATTCTGGGCCTGAAACCCGATCCAACTGGCAAGATTTTCAACCGTAATGGCGACCGTATCCGGATTATAAACCCCAAACGTATACTCGATCATGTTGGTGTACTGATTAATAAAACCAGCTATATCCAGCATCGCCTTCCAATCACCGATCTTCATAACCTGCTTAACCCCCAGCTCTCCAGCCCAGCCAACTTCGGGTCTCAATGACGGATTCGGAAAGATCACCACGCCTCCATTGGAAGTAGCCGCAAATCGCTCAGCCACTGAAGGAAAACGGATTCCTTGTCCGAATGATGCCCTAAGGTGAGTTGCTTTGGCAACTGCATAGTGCATCCCGGCCCTGAAAATCGGGTATACAGGTAGCTTGGCCATGGATAAGGTATCGTTCCCAAAATAAAAATCAGAATCTCCCCGTTTACCATCGAGCTCAAAATACTCCGCTCTGGTACCAACCGTAAAGTCCAGATCTTTCCATTTTTTCTCAAATTGTAAATACAGCGCTGGATTGATGGAATTATGATTGCCAAATACCGGTCCTACCACCTGATTGTTCGCGAATGTAAATCCAGAGGTAAGAATTGTTTTACCGGGCCATTGACGCTGAAACTGATAATTCGCATAATACATGGATGCCTTTGCTGAGGCGTAGACATTGGTCAGATCACCTGTTGATACAAGGTAGTACCTCGTTTTCAATTCGTGTTTGTTGCCTTTTTGGTCCGTGTATCGCACATAAGGATCTACATTCACCCTGATGGATTTTTGGTAGGTCAGCGTTGAGCCATTGCCCTGTGCGATATATCCTAACGAATCATTTTCCCACAGAATGAAATTACCGGTATACTGATACTGGCCGCTGTATGAAAGCCCTAACTTCAGATTTTTGTTAGCCAGTGGTTTCATATACCAGGTACCACTTACTCTTCCTCGCTGCTCAAGCGCTCCCTTTCGGTAACCTTCATTCAAAAATCCATTTAGTGACACGGTATATCCGCTTCTTCTAAAACTTTTTCCATGAAAAGCGTCCAATGAATGAAATGTAGGATTGCGTGTCCACCATTGAAGGGAGGCTCTTTTTGGATCCCCATAAATACCTGAAAGTACTTTCACTTTTGTTTCGCCTTGTTGAGAGGGTTCCTTTTCTACAATTGAAATGATTCCGTTCAGGGCTCCGCTTCCATACAATACGGAAGATGCGCCTTTAACTATCTCTATCTGTGAAGCATTTTCTAAAGGCACACTGTTCCATTTTACATCGCCCACATCCGGGGAGAGCATTGGAACCCCATTGTATAAAAGTAATACCCGACTTCCTGCTCCGTAGGCATAGCCGCCTCCACCCCTGATACTTACCTGGCCGTCCATGGCAAATACGCCCGGACTCTGATTCACGGCCTGATCCAGACTCGTGATTCCCTTATTGTTAATGAGCGCAGGTTTGAGTACTTCCATGGAGATCGTAACCTCTTCTACTTTCTGTGTTCTTCGGCCAGCAGAAACAACTACCGCTTCCATTGTTTTAACAGCTGCCCCCATTAAGATTATCAATGGTTCTGATGAGGAAACTACAATAGATGTGTCATTGGGGTATCCTTTAGCGCTTGTAATCAAGGTCACGGGAAAACGATCTGCCTTTACTTCAAAGGATCCCTGCAAAGAACTCGTGGCCGAATACTGCTCGCTACTTGTAATTATGGCGCCAGAAACAGGCATACTGGATTCCCTGTCCTTCACAATTCCCTGGATTTGAGAGAACAAGGGTAAACAAAGTGCTCCGAAAAGAGCTGTAAGCAGTTGGTCTTTCATAGATAGCTAGTAAACAAATATAATTTTTAAGGCCTATTATGCCAATGAATCGCCGGAAAAAATTCGTATATTCAAGTAACAAACCTGATACAACCTACCTCTATGAATAGTGAATTAAGGCATAAGGTCGCCCTTTCATTTCTTTTTGGCATTGGGCCAAGAAAAGCATTAAAACTCGTTTCCAAAACAGGAAGTGTCGATGCCATTTTTAATGAAAAACTCTCATCGCTCCATAAACTTACAGGAATCAATAAGCGGATCTTGAGTGATCTGAGAAGGGAGGATGCGCTTGAGATGGCTGAAAGACAGATCGAACATGCTGAAAAGAACGGGTGGAACATTCACTTTTTTCTCGATTCAAATTATCCAAGAAGGCTAAAGCAAATAGAAGATGCCCCCGTGATTTTGTATAGTTCCGGAAAGATCGAAATTAACCCACGCCGGACGATTGCTGTGGTAGGAACAAGGGCGGCATCCTCCTACGGGAAAATGTTGTGTGAGGAACTGATTGAAAGCATTCAGTATTCGGATGTTCAGGTAATCAGCGGTATGGCATATGGTATTGATATTTGTGGGCATCGTGCATGTGTTCAGCGGGGCGTATCCACGGTTGGTGTGCTCGGTCATGGTTTAGACAGGTTATATCCTCAAGTTCATAAGCGAACAGCCATGAGCATGCTAGAACACGGAGGGCTTTTAACCGAGTATATCCCGGGGACCAATCCTGATCGAGAGAACTTTCCTATGCGAAACAGAATTGTTGCAGGCATGGCAGATGCAACGATCGTCATCGAGAGTCAGCGTAAAGGGGGTTCGCTAATCACAGCAGAATTGGCCAATGATTACAGTAAAGATGTATTTGCTTACCCAGGCAATGTAGGAGTAAAGAATTCGGAAGGCTGTAATTATCTTATTGCTTCTGATAAGGCCCACCTCATCACTTGTGGACAAGACCTTTTATTGAAGATGGGCTGGGAACCTATTTCAGCAAAGCAAACTCAACTCATGATCGAATTAGCACCGCAGGAAAAACTGATCTGCTCTTTTCTGGAAGAAAAGGGGATTCAGCACGTTGATGAAATCGCCATGGGCACAAATACGCTGATTTCAGAATTACATTTCACACTGTTACAACTTGAGTTGAAAGGATTGGTGCGTACTTCAGGCGGAAACAGGTATCAAATCATTTTATCATGAAAAAAGGGAGAACAAACGCTCTCCCCATTTAACTTAAGTTATGATTGATTCTTATCTGCGAATTTCTGGATATAATCTTCGGTTATCTATCACTTCGGCTTTTTTCTTTAATGCATTCAGGGCCTGACCTTGTAAGCTTCCTTTAAGGCCTGCAAAAAGCTGATCTCTTTCCACGTTGTAATTTGCTGCAGTTGGGGCTTTCGTAGATTTATCGATACGAATCACATAAACTCCCATTTTACCTTTCAACGGAAGCGTTCGCTGACCATCTTTAAGTCCTGAGAACAACGAACCAACCACCTCAGGCTCATATCCTGCACCGGTAATTTGTGGATTACCAAATGTAACCTCCGCCTTCATTACTTCTCCGTTGGCTCTTTTCGCCATCGCATTCAGGTTTTTATCTTTCAATAACTGATTTGTAAAACGCTTCGCTTTCTTCTCCTCAATCAGATCGCGTTTCATGGTCACTTCAATATCTTCAAAGTTAGGAACACCCTTTGTCTTGATTGAAGAAACAATCCCGATGATGTAACGATCCTTGTCTTTGATCGGTGCGGTAGTCAGGTTTCCCGCTTTTGCCTCTTCCACAAATGCCAATTTCAAGATCTTTTCTTCAGCGAAAGGAGTATTGAAACCATATAGTTTCGGACCCTCATCTTGCAAACTCACCGGACGAACGAAATATCCTGCTTGTTGAGCGATGGTGTCGAACAACTCCAATTTCTTTTTAAGATCAGACACTTTAGAAAGTTTAGCTTCTAGCTTGTACAACAAATTATACACTTCGCTTTCTTTTCTATCGATCGTCTCCTGACTTGCCTTGAAGGTCTTCGCAACAGATGCAAGTACAGGGAATTTCGCTTCATCGCGGTCCAGAACCTCTATAATATGAATTCCAAACTGCGTCTTAACGGTTCCAATCGTTCCGATAGGCTTAGTAGCACAGAATGCTCCGAATTCCGCAACCATGTCTGCTTCCAAGAAATTATCATATTCCCCTCCTGTTTGCTTAGAGCCCGGATCATCGCTGAACTTGGTCACATACTCTGCGAAGTTGTCTTTGTTAATCAATTTCACCAAGCTGTCGGCTGTCTTCTGCTTTTGAGCGATCACTTTTGCATCTTTCGACTGATTTGTAGACAATAAAATATGTCTTGCTTTCAAACGAGACGGTGTAAATCCAAGCACTTTGGAAATAACAACCGTTCCTCTGCTGTCGTATGGTCCCACGATTTGTCCAACCGTTGCTGTTTTGAAAACGGTATCCATGTATTTCGGATAAGACTGGAGTTTTTGCGCTTTTTCATTTCCTTCCGGAACGGCGGTAGCAATCTTCTGAGAAGAATAGAACTTTACATCTGAGTTCTTCATAATGAAGATCGAGTCATCCGTTGAAGCCGCAAATCCCTTTTTAAAATCATTCATCATGCGATTGAATTTGGCGCTGTCGGATTTGGAAGGATTGATCACCACATCAAAGTAACGAACCTCACGAGAAGCTGTTTTATTTTCATACTTCTTGTCGTTCTTGTGCTCTTCATAATAGGATTTCAATTCGTCATCAGAAACTTTGATGTCTTCGTCCAATAGTTCGCTATAACGACGCACTACATACGATACACTTTTCACTTCTTTCTGAGCAAAATACTCTTCCTCAGCCTCAAGCTTAGTTACATACATTCCCTGGCCGATCAGCTCGAAATACTTTTCTTGTTTGCGGCGATCTGTGTAATATTTTTTATTGTCTGCCCACTGTTTTTGAACATTTGGATCAGTAGATGCTTCCATTTCATCAATTCTCTTCTCCAACATCTTGGCATTAAACATTCCCGTTAATGAATCAGTGAATCCCTGAGCCAATTCTGGAAGGACAGCAAAACCATCCGTTCCATAAAGATACGCATCGAATTCCGCTTCACTTACATCGATCCCAAGGGCCTCAAATTCACGGTCAAAAATGGTAGTTTCCACCATGTAATTCCATGCTTTCTCTGTCGATGCATCCTGGTCTTTTTGAGTGTATTCACGTTGCTGCTGTTGCGCCTGCATAGCATCTTGCTCCTGAAAACGTGCATTCGCTTCTTCGAACTTTGCGTAATCAATCTTATCTCCATACACTGTTCCGTATCCGAATTCATCCTCAGAGCCTTGTGTGATCTTTCTCCAGTCACCTAAAATGAACGCAAACAATGCAATTCCAATCAGCACTACCAGCAAGCCGGACTTTTCACGAATCTTTCCAATTAAAGCCATTAGTTGTCTTTTTTTCTTTAAGGGTGCGAATATAATCAGTTGTTTCGACTTTTAAAAGTCAAATTCAGTTAAAGGATTATTAAAAAATAAAAGGCCGTCCCATTTGAGACGGCCTTCTTTTAAGTTGTTCTAATTTATTGACCTCCACCTGTCTTTTCAGTTCCTTCGCCTGAGTTTTGTTCTGGTGTTTTTTCGGGAGTTGGTTCTGTCTTCTCTTCTGATTTTTTTTCTTCTGTTTTTTGAGTTTGACCCGGCTTGATATTTCCAGCTTTATTGGTTCCTGCGGGCTTTGTTGTTTCTTTGTTTCCTGTTCCGGAAGAACCCGATCCACTATTACCTGAATTTCCCGGATTTACTACCGGTGCGGGCGGATTTCCTCCACTACTATTCGATCCTGTGTTTGTCGTTCCTGTGCCTGGTCTGCCACTTCCCGTTCCCATTGAATTGCCATTGGAGGTCCCGCCTGAATTCGTTGTGCCTGTTCCGGATCCAGATGTTCCACTTCCTGACGATCCATTCGCATTTCCGCTACCCGATCCTGAATTAGAATTGGTGCCTGAAGACCCATCTGTAGCGGTTCCCGTTCCACCAGGTCTACCAACGCCTGTGCCCACCGAATTTCCATTTGAATTACCGTCTGTCGTTACAGAACCGCTACCCGTGTTTCCAGTGGATCCACCAGAACCTTGCGTGCCTGTGTGACCTCCCAAACCTCCTGAATTATTGAGTAATCCTGATCCTTGTGACCCTCCGCTACTCGGAGTTACTTCTGGACATGGCCCAAGTTTATCTCCGTGTGCCTCATGCGCAGCCCATGCTGAAGCAGGAATCTCAATCGTCTGCGGGTTTCCAGTATTGCCCGGAGGATAGTGACAGATCTTGATCTTTTGCTCTTCTTGCTGATAGGTGATTGTAATCGTCTCCGTATCTGACCCACATCCGTTCGTAACAGTAATGGTGATCGTATTTTGGCCAGGAATCAACGGTACACTCATCTGCAAAGCTCCTGAAGCAGCATTGTACCCACTCAGCAGGATGCTTCGGTTATTCACGGTTACAGTAGGGGCATTCCCGGTGGCGTTAGACATCTGAGCATTGATCTGAACACTGTTGGATGTGGTAGTGGAGCCATTGATCGGACTTGTTACTGAAATTACTGGGGGAATACAGTTATCGTAGAAGACGCTTATCGTTTCAGTGTCCGTGCCGCATGCATTCGTAATACTTAGAGTAATTGTGTTCTGACCCGGAACTAATGGCACATTCATTTGAATCGAACCGTTCGCTGGATTGTAACCGCTCAAAACAATACTGCGATTATTTACCATTACTGTTGGTGCATTACCGTTGGCATTTGCTATTTGTGCATTGATCTGTACCGAACCTGTAGTGGTAGTTGTGGCGTTTAACGGACTTGCTACCGAAATTACAGGTGGCGTGCAATTATTGTACTGAACAATAATCGTTTTTGTATCCGTACCGCACGCATTAGTTGCTTTTATTACGAATGTATTTGCTCCGGGAACCAGCGTAGCATTTGCTGTATAAGCATTTCCGGTCAAACTTGCACCGCCCAATTGCTGACTGTTCTGAAGGATCTGTAATTGCTGGACCCCTGAGAGACCCGTTACTGTTCCGCTTAAAGAAAAGGACGCCTGTGTCACGGTGATGCCACTATTCGCAGGATTGGTAACTGTAAGTACTGGAGCGATGCAATCGTTGTAGTTAATGACCGTTGTTTCAGCGTCCATGCCACAAGCATTCGAAGCAGATAAAATGATCGTGTTCGTTCCTGAGGCAAGTGTCAGGAAGGCCTGAACTTGATTGGTTGTGGCATTAAAATTAACCCCGGAGATCACGTTTCCGTTTTGTTTCAATACTACACTTTGAGCATTGCCCGCATTGAAAACAGTTGCCTTGAACAAATAAGTTGCCGTTGTTACGGAAGTGCCTGATGTCGCCGGGTTCAACAAAGTGATATTTGGTGCAACGCAGTCCAGGAAATTGATGGTAATCGTTTCTGTATCAGAACCACAACCATTTGTAGAAGTGACCACAAAAGTGTTCAAACCAGGCAACAATGTCACAGAAGATTGCACCGTTCCATTCGAAGCATTGTAATTGAAGTTGGTAATACTTCGGTTGTTATGAGTCACTGTTATTCCTTGAGCTGTAGCGTTTTGAATAACACAAGACAGGGTAAAGGCTGCTGAGTTAACGGTCGTGCCTGAGGTTGATGGGCTTGTTATTGAAATCACCGGCGGAATGCAATTCTGGTAATTTACCGTGAAGGTTTCTACATCACTGCCGCATTCGTTAGTTGCAGTTATCTCGAATGTGTTTATTCCGGGTACAAGTGTAAGAGTACCATTCAAATTTCCACTGGCAACTGAGTAGTTCACACCCGATAACAGCTGATTATTAAATTTAACTTTCACTCCTTGCGATGAAGCCACCTGCTGAATTGAAGCCGTAAATGCATAGGATGCCTGAGTTACCGAAGGCGCAGAGCCAGTTGGTACCACCATAGAAATTACCGGGGAAACACATTGCTGATAGTTCACGGTGAATGTTTCTGTCACTGTTCCACACGCATTGGTCGCTTTGATAACAAATACATTTTGTCCGGGTTGCAAAGTAACGGAACCGTTGATCTGACCATTTGTGGTATTGTAAGTAAATCCTGTCCATGAGCGATTGTTCACCGTTACAGCAATACCACTGGCAGCAGTCACATGCTGAGCATTCAGTGCAATAGCAAAAGATGGGGTGCTTACATTGGATTCAGCTGCAGTAGGGGTGATTCGAGTCAAGACCGGTAGCACACACTGCGAGTAAGAGATACTTGAGCTTTGTGAAGCGTTTCCACAAGCATTGTTCGCGCTTAATTCAATAGCATTCGAGCCTTGATTCAATACGACGTTACTCTCAAAGCGGTCGGTTTGTGGGTTGAACGTATAATTCAGGTTTGCCACACCATTGACTTTAAAAACAATGTCCTGACGATTTTCTACGTTAGCAATGGATGCAACAATTGCATAACT